>CAWUMP010000041.1:0-13260 GCA_963923385.1 uncultured bacterium
AGCAAGCTCGACCCCAGACATCTTCTGCAATCAGCTTAATGCCCTTGGGCGTGAGGCCACGGGTTTCCATGAATGCACGAATCGCTTCAAACACACCATTACGAAACCCGACCTCGTGGGTCCCGTGCGATCGCGTTGGAATTAAATTGACGTGGCTATCGGCAAATATTTCTCCCTCCGAGACAAAACCCACTGCCCATGCCGCGCCTTCCCCCGGCTGAATATCCGTGAGTTCGGCGGCGGATTTTTCGTCGAAATATTTTTCACCCGAAAACAACGGAGCCACCAACGCGCGTCCCTGCAGCATGAAATCAAAGTACTGCGCCATGCCCCGTTCATAGGTCCAGGTTTTTTCTTCTTTACCCTCGATGCGCAACACCATCGATAAACCAGGCAACAAGTACGCCTTCGAACGCACAATGTGCTCGAGCTCGCCCATCGGGATGTTCGGACCATCAAAGTACTTTTGATCCGGCCAACAGCGCACCACGGTCCCCGTGCTGCGACGCTCTTTGAGCTTTTCGCTTTTTAATTTACTGACCAACTCACCACCCTCAAAGGCGATGCGATGACATGCACCATCGCGATACACCGCCACCTCAAGGCGCGTGGAGAGTGCGTTGGTCACCGCCACCCCAACCCCATGTAATCCACCCGAGATGTGATAGACCGAGTCAGTGGCTTTGGCAAACTTGCCACCGGCATGCAACATGGTGAAGGCCATCTCCACCGCCGGTTTTTTTTCAACCGGATGGAGGTCGACCGGAATACCGCGACCTTCGTCTTCAACTTGCACCGAGCCGTCTTTAAAAACACTCACCGTAATGCGTTTGCCGAAACCAGCGAGGGCCTCATCGACAGCGTTATCAATCACCTCTTGAATGATGTGTAGCGGATGAATGGTGTGGGTATACATCCCGGGCATGCGCCGCACGGGTTCCAAGCCTTTGAGGGCCTGAATGGAAGAAGCGTCATACACTGCTTTTTTAGACATGCGTGAAGCACCTGATAAACCAAGAAGGGAACGGAGAGTGGGCGCTAGCCCTAGTCAATCTAGCGGCGCGCCCTACTAGATATTGTAGGCGATCGCAGCGGCGACGCCCAACCGCCCCGCCAAACGGCGCTGTCACGGCTTGGGTTCGTCGGGCAGCCGATTCGGCAGTAAGCGCTCCAACTCCAGCTCGACACGTCGATTTTTTGCTTCGCATCGGGCGCGCAATTTGGCAGCCTGCTTACTTGGGCACTTCGCTAGTGGTTGGCGATCGCCCATTGCCTCGACCACGATCAGACGCGCATCGACACCGCGCGAGACCAAGGCTTTTTGCAATGCTTGGGCGCGCGCCAAGGACAAGCGTTTGGCGTCTTGTCGTGGCTTGAGCACCTCATGGCGATCGGCATGCCCAACAATCCGCACACGAAACAATAAGGGCGTGGTTTTCAAACGCTTGGCCAGCGCATCCAATGCGCGCTGTGCATCACGCTCCAACAACGCACTACCTGGACGAAATAAATCCGCACTTCGAATTCGCTGCATTTCGATTGGTAGACGATGTTTTCGTAATTGCGTGGCTTCGGCTTGCGCCACTTGCGCGCGTGCACAATCGGCGGCCACTTGTCGGGCGGCTTCACGCTGCGCTTCGACTTCTTTCAAGATCGGCGCCGCCCCCGTCTCACCGGTTAGGAATTGCACATAACCAAGGCGCATTAATCCGATTTCAAATTCGGCCAATGCCTCCCCAGCACAGCCTTGTTGCAAGCCTTCTTTCCAGTCCTCGACTTCGCGCCACCATGCCAAGCGCACCCGCTGTACACCACGAATCTGCCAGGTACGTAATGAAAGTGTTTTTCCCTCGAAGACATCGCGCGCAATCGAGGCGGCTTGCTCGAGCGCCTCGTCTGCGGCAATTCGATCCTCGCGTAATGCGGCCTCATCGGCAAAGCCAATCCAACCCGCGGCTTTGCGTAAGTGATATCGATTGATCTGGCCGCGTTCGCGCGCTAACAAGGCCTCAACACGTGCTTGCAATGCGTCGCGCTGCACACGAATTTGCTCGGTCACGCGCAGCTCGACAGCACCGGCCGATGGCGAGCGCACCGGCGGTTGCGGCGCGTCGCGCAAAAAATGCATCGGCAGTTCACACCCCGCCAGCAAACTCCACAGACTCGCGACTAACGCGATGCGCGTGCCACGCAAGCCACACAAGCCCCTCAACACACGCGCCGCATTAACCCAGTGTGGGCATATGAAAGCCCGCTGCGGGCGTGTCTTGCTTTGGCCAACGCGTGGTCACCACTTTGGTTCGGGTATAAAACTTCACGCCTTCTGTTCCGTGCACATGCAAGTCGCCGAACAAAGAATTTTTCCAGCCACCAAACGAGTAAAACGCCACAGGGACAGGGATGGGGACATTCACACCAACCATGCCGACCTGAATTTCATTTTCAAAGCGTCGCGCTGCACCGCCTGATTCGGTAAAAATGGCCGTGCCATTGGCATACGGATTGGCATTGACCAACGCGATCGCTTCTTCGAGTGTGTCCACGCGCAACACGATCAACACCGGACCAAAAATTTCATCTTTATAAATGCCCATCGTTGGTTTGACTTGATCAAACAAGGTGGTGCCAATAAAGAATCCGTTTTCGTGTCCTTTAACCACATGGGCTCGACCATCCACCACTAACTGCGCGCCCTCTTTAACGCCAAGATCAACGTAGCCTTTGACTTTATCGCGATGCACGCCAGTGACCAACGGCCCCATGTCCATGCCATCGGCATCGCCAGGGCCAATTTTGATGGCTAGCGCTCTCTTTTTTAATTGCGCCACGATCGGATCGGCTGCAGCACCCACCGCGACCACCGCAGAAATCGCCATACAACGCTCACCCGCTGAACCGTATGCAGCGCCAATCAACGCATCCGCAGTAAAGGCCATATCCGCGTCAGGCAAAACCACTGCGTGATTTTTTGCACCACCCAAAGCCTGCACTCGCTTGCCGTGACGTGCGCAAGTTTCGTAAATCGATTTTGCGATCGGCGTTGAACCCACAAATGAAACCGCAGATACACCCGGATGCGTCAACAACGCATCGACAGCAACTTTATCTCCGTGCACCACATTCAGTACGCCATCGGGTAGCCCGGCTTGCTGAAACAACTGCGCCATGCGCAACGAACAGGAAGGCACTTTTTCTGAGGGCTTTAAGACAAACGTGTTGCCGCAAGCAATTGCCACAGGAAACATCCACAACGGCACCATCACCGGAAAATTAAACGGGGTAATCCCCACGCATACGCCCACCGCTTGACGTACCGTGTGGCAATCCACTCCCGAGCCAACGTTTTCCGAATACTCGCCTTTGAGTAAATGGGGAATGCCGCAGGCAAACTCAATCACCTCGATGCCACGCTGCACACTACCCAAAGCATCGGGCAAAGTTTTACCGTGCTCGGCCGAGGCCAATGCAGCCAACTCTTCTTGGTGTGCTTGCATGAGTTGCAAAAATTTTTGCATCACGCGGGCGCGACGTAAGGGTGGCGCATCGCGCCATGCAGGCAAGGCCGCGGCTGCCGCTTGAACGGCGGCATCGACCGTGGCCACATCGGCCAAAGGTACGTGTCGCGCAACCGCTCCTGTCGCTGGATTAAACACCTCTCCCATGCGTGAACCGGAAGGAATCACGGCTTGACCATTGATCCAATGCGAAACAACTTGTTTGGCGGAGGCGCTCATGACAATCACCTTTCTTGTGACCTACAAAAAATACCGAGAAATAAACATCGCAAAACGCTTTAGCGTCATCGACTCAATCAACAAAAAACGGCGTCTCACTTTCGCCTTGCAAGACCAGATCGATTGACCAACACGGGATCTGTGCAATCGGCGCCACCGGACGCAACAACAACGCATCGCGACGCGCTGGTGGCACCACCGTCCAGACAGGGTCGTGTGTATTATCGACGAGATCTGCAAAAAAAAGCGTGGTGCGTAAACGTCGCATCAAACCAGAGCCACTCACCGACAGTTCTAAATGCGGCGCACGCTTTGCTTGCGTCAGCGGATCCACATAACCCGATGGCATCACCGTCAAAAAAGAAAACGCGCCAATTTGATCGGTTGCGCATCGGCCCCAGCCCATAAAATGTGGGTCAGCTTGTGCATGCCTTGGATCCGCAGGATGGGCGTAGATGCCTTGTGCATCGGCTTGGCACAGCTCGATGATGGTGTTCCAGCGCGGCACACGCGCCGCTTCAAATACCCGACCCGTCACATAGATCATGTGTCCCTGAGCTTGCGCGCCCTGGGGATGACGCCGCGTTAAATCATGATCAGTTGCGCCAATAAAATGCGCTGGAAAAAACGGGCCAACGGTGGCACTTGCGGTGGGCACCTGGGACTGTGTCGCGATGGGCTGATCCCTTAGCGCCATGGTGGTATCCCGCGCGTTATTCCGTTATTTGTGGCGTGGGTGTCTGTCTGCTCGATGGGCGTTTGTTGGGCCCCGCGAATCACCACATCCCAACAAAATCCCAAGTGATCGGTTTGCGGCACCGCTTGCATGGGCATGGGCTGAGCAATCAAACGCGCACGTGCTTGCGCATCGGGCACCGAATGCAGAATCCGATCTTGTGCGTTCAGCGGCTCACCCGGAAAATACATTTGCGTGACTAACCGACTGGCAAAGCCATCGCCAAACACCGAAAAATGCATATGCGGCGGCCGCCACCACCGCTCCGGATGTTGCGGCACCGGATATCCACCCGGTTTAATTGTGCACAATGCAAATTCACCACGTGCATCAGTACATAAACGAAACGCACCATCAAAATGTGGGTCAAGGGGATTGGGGTTGGTGGCATCCATGGCGTGTCGATATCGACCACTGGCATTGGCTTGCCAAATTTCGAGGATTGCACCGCGCACGGGCGAGCCATCCGAATCCAATACACGTCCGCGCAAATAAATACGTTGGCCTTGCGCTTGGGTTTGTGTGTGTTCTGAATCAACACGCGCAGGCATCAATTTTTCTTCGATGCGCACCGGACCCACGCGTTCGCTCAACGTCTTGGGTCGAGTCAGCAACGCTTCGTTCGGTGTGCGGGTAAAAGTTTCTTTGTAACCGGGCACACGCCACGTGGGTTGCGTGTTGTCATCGTACGGCACAAATTGTTCATTGAGATTTCGCATCATCACAAATCAAATGAAGGTCCATCAAATTGCAAAACGAGCCACGCGCGCCCAATCGATCGCAGCGGCCAGATGCGTGTTGTCAGGTAAACGGATATGACCATCGATAATCTGTGGCAGATCATCGGTGACTTGCGCTTGTAGCTCCAAATAAAACGTTAGCTCCGCGCTGACGAGCCGCTGAGCCCAGGGCACGGACGCAGCGTACTGCAAGCTGACCAATGTGCCCAGCGCGCTTTCAGCATATAAACCCACCGCCACTTGCACACCAGCCCCCGCGCAAAGCGTGCCGATGTCGCGCGCCTCGCTGACGCCAATGCGCCCTGGTTTGGTCGATAACGCCTTGGCGCCGCAAGCAATCAATGCACGTGCATCATCAACGCTCGCGCAACGTCGATCGACCAGAATCGGTAGCGGCGATCTTGCCTGTAACTGTGTAAAGTCTGCGTCCGGCTGAATTGGCACTGGATCTTCGGCCACGCCAACACCGGCCGCGTGCAATGCTTGCACATAAGACAGCGCCTCTTGTGTGGGATAAGCGCTATTGGCATCGACATATAAATACACCGCCTCACCCACCGCCTGTCGAATCGCCGCCAGCGCTGCTAAATCTGTCTCCAGCCCTTGCCCGCCTTTCACTTTGAGTGTTTTAAAGCCGTAACGCGCGCACATACGTTCTGCTTCGTTGGCCATTTGCGTGGGAGCTTGGCGCGTCAACGCCCAAGTCAGCGATACCTCAGGCGTGCGAGCACCCAAGTATTGCCAAAGCGGTTGCTGCGCATGCTGCGCTTCGATCTGCCAAAGCGCGCTATCGATCATGGCTTTGGCCAATCGATTTTCTGGAATCCCCGCCAAGCGGGCACGTGCACCCGCGACACCAGCAAATGGCGCCTCTTGTAGCGCGGGCAACAACACATCTTCCAATGCAGCCATCACGCTACGCGCAGACACCCCACTCCAGCGTGCTTTTAACGTGCCTTCAGCCACGCCCCACACGCCTTGGTCATCACACAGCGCCAACACCGCGTACGTGCCAGCGTGTTCGGTCGCATTGGCCCACACCACTTCACGGTGGTATGGCAGGCGATAACACTGCAAATGGTAGTGCGTGATCTTCATCATCACGACATTCTAGGTACGATGACGGCCTTACGTCTGCACCTCGTTCACCTGTTTATTCACCTTCACCTTACTCACCTTCACCTTGAAACCGATTTCCTGCACTCCCGCCACGCTGTCCCTCTCCGCGCAAGGTGAAGCCATCGCCTCGCCCTTGGGGGTGGTGCTCGACGTCTCGGATCACGCACTGCAACGCGCACAGCATCGCTTTATTGTTGGCACACACACCCAACCGCGCTGGGCCGGACGAACCCGCTGGACGGTGCTGGAGGCCGGCTTTGGTTTTGGATTAAATTTTCTCGCCACTTGGCAAGCCTGGCGCGAGGATCGCGCGCGTCCACAGCAACTGCATTACGTGGCCATTGAACCGCATCCCTTTCGTATCGACGATTTGGTGCGATTGCATGCTTATTTTTCTACGTTACCCGCACTTTCTGCACGACTGCGTGGCGTTTGGCCCATGCAGGTGAGTGGCACACATCGCCTGCATGTTGACGACCAGCGTGTCACCTTGACCTTGGTATTTGCCAACGCACCATCCGCGGCACCTGAACTGCGTGTGCAAGCCGACGCGGTTTATCTGAATGGTCATGCGCCAGAAAAAGATCCGCAGATGTGGACACCCAACGTGCTGCGTCGCTTCGTACACTTATGCACCCCCGAAGCATGGCTCGCATCACACTGCGTCGATCCGTCCGTTGTTGCAGCACTGCGTGCTGCAGGCTGCGCTGTTGAGCAACAGAACGGTCATCGACACACAGAGTCACGACTACAAGCGCAGCGCATCGCATCGCGCTCGCCTCAACCGGTGATGCTTGCACCACCGCCACAACGTTCGGTGGCGATTGTTGGCGCGGGCTTAGCCGGTGCTGCGGTGAGTGCACGCTTAGCCGCGCGCGGTTGGAAGGTGACCTTAATTGATCAACAAGCCGCGCTTGCGCAAGGCGCCTCGGGCAATCTTGCAGGTATTTTTCATCCAATGGTGACGCGTGATGACAGCGTGATGGCGCGTCTTACTCGAGCGGCATTTTTGTATGCAGTACAACTGTGGTCACAGTTACCGCAGGTGCGCTGGTCAGCGTGTGGCGTATTACAAATGGCACGACACGCCGATGAAGCGCGCGCACAACGGGCTGCTATCGCTGAATGCCATTTTCCAGAAAACTACGTTCGTTTTGTGCAGCCAAACGAACGACCAACACCTCACAGTGCGCCGAGTCATGTCGCGGGCCTGTGGTTTGCGCAAGCCGGTTGGCTCTGTCCAACGAGTCTGACCTACGCCCTCACGCGACACCCAAACATTCAGACGCGTTTGCATGGCACGGTCGCCTCGATGTGTCGGGCATCCGATGCTTGGCGCTTATTCGACCCACACGGTGCGCTGATCGTTGAAGCGCCGCATGTCGTGTTAGCCAACGCCGCAGACATCCATCGACTGCTACCCAACCCAGGTTTCACGCTGCAACACAGTCGAGGGCAAGTAAGCTATGTGCCGTCACACACCTTGCCGCAGACAAATCACGTGTTACTACGCGGGACGATACTCCTGCCTGCCATCGATGGACAGTGCATGTTAGGTGCAACGTATGACCTCAATGACCTAGACACCACTACGCGCGCAGAAAGTCACGCAGAAAATTTATCCAACCTAACGCGCTTACTTCCCACACACATCACCGCGCTCGACCCCACCACGCTCTCGGGACGCGCTGGAGTGCGTTGCGTCAGCGCTGATCGACTGCCTTTACTTGGCGGCGCGATCGATCGCGCACGGATGCATGCAGAAGCGCAACAAGTCATTCAAAGCGGGATCGTTCCGCGTATCCCTGGTCTACATATCGCTACTGGCTACGCATCGCGTGGCATTGTGTGGAATGGATTACTCGCGGAGTTATTGGCCAGTGAACTCGAAGCTGAACCACTGCCGCTGGAAGCGAGTCTGGTGCGCGCCCTCGATCCAGCACGCTTTGCGTTACGTGCTTTACGTCAGCAAACGCAGTAATACATCACGTAGTAAGAACATGCGCACTTACAAGCTAGGTGGGTACTAAATCGTGTCATCGTAAGCGATGCCGATGACACAACACAAAATGCAGATGCTGTTAACGCTGGGCGTGTTGACGTGCTGCGTACTGAGCCCGGAAAGTTTGTCCCGCCGGTGCGGGCATATCTCGCCCGATTGACCATCCCGGCGCACCAGGCAGCGACGTAATCAGGCCATCCCGTCCGCCCATCCAATGCAATACGCGTGCAGCCAGCCCACTCAACGCCGCATATAGCATCGGACGTTGCGCGACAAAACGCCACAACACCAACCCCGCACGTTCGCGCCACGGGCGCAGTTTGCGTTCGACCTGTTGCTCGCGCAGCGTACGCAATAAATCAGGCAACGGAATGCGTACCGGGCACGCCACATGACACGCCCCACACAAGGTGGCCGCGTGCGGTAAGTCGAGCGCATTTTCAACACCGACATAGGCGGGCGTGAGCACCGAACCCATGGGTCCGGGATACACCCAACCATAGGCGTGTCCACCCACAGTGCGATACACCGGACAATGATTCATGCAAGCGCCGCAACGAATACAACGCAGCATCTCTTCTAACGCACTACCCACCAAATTCGTGCGGCCGCCGTCGACCAAAATGTAATACAAGTGCGCCGGACCATCGAGGTCATCCGCACGCTTTGGCCCGGTAAAAAAAGACACGTAATTTGAAATCGCTTGCCCGGTGGCCGATCGCGTCAACAAACGCAACAACGTCGACAAGTCTTCCAGTGTTGGAATGACTTTCTCAATGCCAGTAATACACACGTGCACTTTGGGGACGGTGGTGACCATGCGTCCGTTGCCTTCGTTGGTCACAATCACACCCGAACCAGTTTCGGCAATCAAAAAATTTCCGCCAGAGATCCCTACATCGGCGCTCAAAAAATGTTCACGCAAGACTTCGCGTGCTTCACGCGTCATTTCTGCAATGTCGGTTTTTCTTGGACGGCCATGATGCTTTTCAAATAAATCCGATACCTCTTCTTTATTTTTATGTACGGCGGGCGCAATGATGTGCGAAGGCGGTTCATTCGCCAACTGAATGATGTATTCGCCCAAATCTGTTTCAACTGGCTGAATTCCTGCTGCACTTAGCGCATCATTCAAGCCCGCTTCTTCAGAGAGCATCGACTTAGATTTGGTGACTTTTTTTGCACCATGTCGCCGACAGATTTCAAGCACCAGATCGCGCGCTTCATCGCCATCTTTTGCCCAGTAGACCGTGGCGCCTCGCCGCTGGGCATTTTCTTCCCACTGCAATAGCCATGTATCTAATTGTTCGATCGAACGATTGCGAATCGCTTCACCAGAAAAACGCAGTGCTTCAAAATCAGCCACACCAAAATCTTCAACCGCCTTGGCGCGTAAATTCGCTAGACCACCACCAAATTTTTTTAATGTGCCCTGCAGGGTTTGATTGGCTAACGCCGCGTTGGCGTTGGCATAAAAATGCATCGACTTGACTTGCATCTCAGTCGCCCTGTGCAGTCAGTAGTTCAGCGATATGCAACACCTTGGTTGCTTGATCCCCACGACGCCGCAAGCGACCTTCAATGTTGAGCATGCAACCTAAATCACCCAACACCACGGCCTCGGCACCACTGGCTGCAATGCGCTCGCATTTGGTCTCTGCCATCGCTGCAGACACTTCGCCAAACTTCACTGAAAAGGTACCGCCAAATCCACAACAGGTTTCGCAATCTTGCATTTCGCGCAAGGTCACGCCTGGCAGGTGCTTGAGCAGCGCGCGTGGTTGCGATTTCACACCGAGTTCGCGCAAACCCGAACAGGCATCGTGATAGGTGACCGTGCCTTGATATCGCCCCGGAACGGTTTTCACGTGCATCACATTTACCAAGAAATCAGTCAGCTCAAAACTGCGCGCAGACAAGGCTTCCACGCGCGTTAACCAAGCTCCTTCCCCTTTAAATAAGTCGGGGTAATGGGTTTTGATCATGCCTGCACACGAACCCGAGGGTGCGACCAAGTAATCGCATTGCTCGAATTCGATGACCACTTTTTCAGCCAAGGCACGTGCTGCGGCACGATCGCCGGCATTCCATCCTGGTTGTCCACAACAGGTTTGTGCGCCTGGGACCACCACCGTGCAACCTGCCGATTCGAGGAGTTCAATGGCCGCAAAACCGATGCGCGGACGCATCAAATCTACCAAGCAAGTTACGAGCAAACCGACGCGCATCGTCATCTCTAGGCCGTAGAAATTATTTAGCTATGGCGACGGGCGGTGCTACTGCTTTCTAACCAGCGTTTGATGCGATTGGCATCGCTAATCCGCGAGTTCTTGCCCCAAGAATCGAGCAAGACCACCACCAAATCTTTACTTGCCACGCGCGCCTTCATCACCAAACAACGACCTGCTTCGTTAATGAAGCCCGTTTTGGAGAGCAAAATTTCCCAACCAGCATTACGAACCAAGCCGTTGGTGTTGCGATAGGCCAACGGCTGACCCAAGGCCATCACTTCCGCAGATTCGCGGGTCGAATATTCACGAATCAACGGATATTGATGTGCCGCCTCAACCAAGCGTGCTAAATCGCGCGCGCTAGACACGTTGCTCGGATCCAAACCAGTAGCATCGGCAAAGCGCGTGTCGGTCATGCCCAGCGCACGCGCCTTTTCGTTCATCGCCATGACAAATGCAGCTTGACCGCCTGGATACGAGCGTCCCAATGCCGAGGCAGCACGATTCTCTGAGGCCATCAGCGCAATCAATAACAACTCATGCCGCGAGAGTTCGCTGCCTGGACGCAAACGTGAGCGCGTTCCTTTGAGATGATCGACATCGTCTTCACTGATCATCACGCGCGCGTCTAAGTCGAGCTGTCGATCGAGTACGACAATCGCTGTCATCAACTTTGTGATCGAAGCGATTGGCAAAATTGAGGCGGCGTTTTTAGACAGAATGGTTTCGCCACTCGCGGCATCCAGCACCATGGCTGAGGACGAGTGCAAAAACACTTGGCCCGGATTGGCCGCTTGTAACTTATCGAGTGGATCGGCCGCCGGACGACGCGCCGCGCTCACTTTGCGCACAGCGCCATGACGTTGGGCAGCGACAGGTTTTTGCTTCGCGGATTTTTTTGCGCCGCTTGCTTGTGCCGTAGATTTTTTGTTGGAGACCGTTTGCGCTTGGGCAAAACCAATCGTTAACGCTAAGACCGCCAACAGCGCGAGCAGGGCGACAATCTTCTCTAGATGATGAAGCTGTCGTGGGGCGGGGTGTTCCATAGTCGAGCAGCCGGGAAGCAAAAGTTGCGGAAGTCTAGTCACTGATGTTAAAAAAATCAAGTAAAACAAGGCTGAATACAATTTTTTCTCGACTCATTCTTGGATAGCGCTTTGGCTAGGCGCAGCCTCTTCTTGCTGCTGCAGTGCCCACATTTGCGCATATTGCCCACCGACGGCAAGTAATTCTCGGTGCGTGCCGCGCTCCACAATCTGGCCAGCATCCATCACCAAAATTTGATCGGCATCCATGATGGTGGACAAACGATGCGCAATCACTAAGGTGGTCCGTCCTTGCGCAATCCTTGAAAGCTCTTCTTGAATGGAGCGCTCGGTTTCCGAATCCAAAGCCGAAGTGGCTTCATCAAAAATGAGGATGCGTGGGTTTTTTAGAATCGCACGCGCTATGGCCACACGTTGTTTTTCTCCGCCAGACAACTTCAAGCCGCGCTCACCCACCGTAGTGGCGTAGCCTTGCGGCAAAGACATAATAAAGTCGTGAATGTGCGCAGCGCGTGCTGCCGCCTCAACCTCTGCTTCGGTAGCGCTGGTTCGTCCGTAGTGAATGTTGTAACGAATGCTGTCGTTAAAGAGCACCGTATCCTGCGGAACGATACCAATCGCCGCACGCAAACTCGCCTGGGTCATGGCCCGCACATCCAAGCCATTGACCCGGATCGCACCACCAGTGACGTCATAAAAACGGTACAGCAAACGTGCCAGCGTGCTCTTACCCGATCCGGAGTGTCCAACCACGGCCACACGCGCGCCAGCGGCAATTTCAAATGACACGTGATGCAAAATTTGTCGCATCGGATCGTAATGAAAATTCACCGCATCAAACACGACCGTGGCGGGTCCTGCAGGCAACGCAGGCGCATTGGGTGGGTCTTGTACTTCGAGATGTTGGCCCAACAGCGTAAACATCCGGTCCATATCTGCGAGCGATTGTTTAATTTCGCGATACACCATGCCTAGAAAGTTGAGCGGGATGTACAGCTGAATCAGTAGCGCGTTGACTAAAACCAAGTCGCCTAAACTCAAGGCACCATTGGCGACGCCATCCGCCGCCAACCACATCAACAACGCCACGGCCAAGGCAATGATGCCGCTTTGACCTACATTCAATAAACCGAGCGAGGCTTCGTTTTTAACCGCTGCGGTTTCGTAGCGACGCAAGCTATCGTCGTAGCGCTGCGCTTCAAACGCCTCGTTGCCAAAGTACTTTACGGTTTCGTAGTTGAGCAAACTATCTATCGCCCGTGTGCTGGCACGCGAATCGAGTTCGTTGGCGCGTTTTCGAATCTCCGTGCGCCATTCCGACACAAAAAAAGTAAACGCGATATACGCCATTACTGCACCGAGTGTGATCGCCAAGAAACGCCAATCAAACTTAGCCAACAACACGGCAGCCACCAACACAAACTCAAGAATCACCGGCAAAATCGAAAAGATTAGATACGAAAGTAAGGTGGATATGCCACGCGTTCCTCGCTCGATATCCCGCGTCATGCCACCGGTTTGGCGGTCGAGATGAAAACGCAAACTCAGGCTATGTAAATGCAGAAAAACACCCAACGCAACGCGTCGAATCGCACGTTGCGTGACGCGAATAAACACAACGTCACGTAACTCAGCAAATACTGTCTCTTATA
>CAWUMP010000042.1:0-13151 GCA_963923385.1 uncultured bacterium
TAAGGTCGTGCTGCAAGGTTCGATCTCCCAAAGTAATATTTTTGGTAGCGGCAAGTTTGTCTCGCTAGCGGCCAATACGGGAAAGGTGAACACCACCTATGCACTTTCATACACCGACCCGTACTACACCGTTGATGGCATGAGTCGAGGTTTTGACCTCTATAAGCGCCGTTTTGATGCCTCTTCGTTGTCTACTGGTGCCTATAAAACGGATTCGTTGGGTGGCGGCATGCGCTGGGGCTACCCGATTGATGAAAAGTCTGGGCTAGGCTTTGGCTTTGGGGTTGAGAAAGCCACCTTGGATACCTACGATAGTAGCCCGACGCGTTATAAAACCTTCGTATCCAATTACGGGAACGACTACTCCTACGGAACGTTGAACGCGAGTTTGGGTAGGGACACGCGTGACAGTGCGATCTTGACGACCGATGGCGTGGTTCAGCGCGTGTACTCCGAAGTCGCCGCGGGCGATTTACAGTTTTATCGTGTGGGCTACATCCATCAGTATTTCAAGCCGTTATCGCGCACCTTCACACTCGGCTTATCTGGTAATGTGGGCATCGCTCACGGTATTAATGGCAAACCCTTACCCTTCTTCAAAAGCTATTACGCTGGTGGTCCTGGGTCTGTGCGCGGCTACATGTCTTCTTCTTTGGGCCCACAAGACAGCGCAGGTAACGTGATGGGTGGGTCGAAGAGTTTCACCGGATCAGCTGAAGTCAAGTTCCCTGTTCCCGGTGCGTCGCAAGACAAGTCGCTGCAGCTTTCTACCTTTATCGATGCCGGCCAGGTTTATGCTGAAGGTCAAACCATGGCACCTTCCGACTTGCGTTACGCTGCGGGAATGGCATTTTCATGGAGTTCGCCGTTTGGTCCGTTAAAACTCTCCTACGCAAACCCGCTGAACAAAAAAGATGGCGATCGTGTTCAGCGGTTACAATTCACTTTTGGCACCTCTTTCTAACGCCCTATGAATATGATCCGCACGCGTTTTCTTCTTGCCCTAGCCTTGTCTAGCACAACGGTTTTCTTCTCGATCTGTGCTGAAGCGCAGGCTGAGGGGCGCATTGGCTTTGTGAACACTGAACGTGTGCTTCGGGATGCTGTGCCTGCACAGCGCGCACAAAAGAAAATCGAGACCGAGTTTCAGAAGCGCGATCAAGAGTTAGTCCGTCTTGGTGAGCAACTCAAAAAGATGCAGGACGACCTAGAGAAAAATGGCGTCACCATGTCCGAAGCGCAGCGTAAAACCAAAGAGCGCGACTTCAACGAGCTGAATACCCAATTTCAGCGTAAGCAACGTGAATTCCGTGAAGACCTCAACCAACGTCGTAACGAAGAATTGGCGCAGGTTGTTGAGCAAGCTAACCGGGTTATCCGCCAAGTTGCTGAGGCTGAAAAGTACGACATCATCTTTCAAGACGCTGTCTATGCCAGCCCCCGTATCGATATCACCGATAAGGTGATCAAGGCACTCGAGGGCAAGCCGCCCGCCCGCTAACCGCTGGGCGAGCGTTGTTCATCCAGCCATGCCTATGACCCTCGGCGCTTTGGCTGATGCGCTCGGGGGGCGCTTAGTCGGTGACGCTTCGACGCTGATTGATCAGGTGGCGACCCTTTCAGGCGCGACTTCTGGTCGTATTTCGTTTCTTGCTCAGGCTAAATACGCGTCACAACTGAAGAACACTGCAGCATCAGCCGTGCTGTTACGTGCTGCCGATGCAGCACACTGCAATGTCGCGCACATCATTGTTGATGATCCCTATGTGGCATTTGCGCGTGTGTCGCAACTATTGAATCCACAGCAGCCGACCCAAAAGGGAGTACATCCTAGCGCGGTCATTGCCCCTGATGCGTCTATCCATCCAAGTTGCCGAATCGATGCGCACGTCGTGATTTCTTCTGGTGCGGTGCTGCATGAAGGTGTCTGGATCGGTGGCGGTGGCCACGTGGGCGAAAATGTCACGCTTGGTGCACATACACGTTTGCATCCAAACGTCGTGATTTATGCAGGCTGTCACTTAGGCGAGCGCGTCGTACTACACGCGAACGTCGTGATCGGCGCGGATGGTTTTGGCATTGCCAACGAGGCCGGTGTTTGGATCAAGATCCCGCAAATTGGTGGTGTGCGTATTGGTGACGACGTAGAAGTGGGGGCGAGTACGACCATCGATCGCGGAGCCATCGAGGACACCGTCATTGAAGATGGCGTGAAGCTCGATAATCAAATTCAAATTGGACATAATTGTTTTGTTGGTGCGCACACTGCGATGGCCGGTTGTGTCGCTGTCGCTGGTAGCGCGCGTATCGGTCGACATTGTTCAATCGGGGCAGCTGCACTGATTCTTGGTCATTTAGAAATTGCTGATCACACGCGCATCTCTGCAGCAACGGTTGTCTCTCGTTCCATACATACAGCTGGAACATATACCGGGTTGTTCCCAATGGATGAACACGTGGCATGGACAAAAAATGCAGCCCACCTACGTCGCTTAGCGCAGTACGCTGATCGTGTGCAAGATTTAGAAACACGTCTGGCGAAATTGGAGAAAACGCATGGATAACATGGATATTTCGTGGGTGCTGCGCTATTTGCCGCATCGTTTTCCGTTTTTGCTGATTGATCGAGTACGCGAACTTGAACCAGGTAAACGCATCATTGCGCTCAAAAATGTGACCATCAACGAACCATTTTTTCCTGGGCATTTTCCAAATAAACCGATCTTTCCTGGCGTACTGATCCTCGAAGCGATGGCCCAAGCCGCAGGCATTTTGATTTTTAAAACCACCGATTCATTGCCAGATGAAAAGTCTGTGTACTACTACGCTGGAATCGACCATGCGCGATTTAAGCGGCCGGTCATTCCTGGTGATCAGTTAGAAATCGAAGTGGCGATTGAGCGGAATTTACGCGGCATCTGGAAGCTCGCTTGTATCGCGCGCGTAGAGGGTGCGGTGGCTTGCGAAGCAAACATTATGTGCACGGTCAGACCAGGCGCAGATACTTAATCGATTAGATCAGCCCATGCCCATTCACGCCACAGCAATTATTGATCCGGCTGCACAGCTCGCTCCAGATGTGTCGATTGGCCCATATTGTATTGTTGGCCCGCATGTGCGTATCGATGCGGGTACTGAATTGGCTGCACATGTGATTCTAGAAGGTCGCGTGCATCTTGGTCAGCGCAATCGCGTTGCATCGTTTGCATGCATTGGCGGCGCTCCACAGGATAAAAAATATGCCGGTGAAGAGACCTCCGTTGAAATTGGTGATGACAACACCATCCGAGAATACGTCACGATTAACCGTGGTACGGTGCAAGACGCAGCGGTAACACGGATTGGCCATCGGAATTGGATCATGGCGTATGTTCATTTTGCGCATGATTGCCAAATTGGAAATGACACGATTTTTGCTAATGCCTGCCAAGTTGCCGGACATGTGCATGTGGATGATTGGGCAATCTTAGGCGCAACCACACTGGTCCATCAATTTGTACGGATTGGCGCGCACAGCTTCACGGCGATGGGAACTTTTTTGCAACAAGATTTACCTTGTTACGTCACTGCCGCTGGCAATCCAGCGCAGCCTTATGGCATCAATAGCGAAGGCTTACGCCGACGCGGATTTTCAGCGGATGCCATTGCGGCAATCAAGCGCGCTTACAAAGCGATCTATCGATCGGGTCAACGTCTTGAAGAAGCACGCCAACAGTGCCTTGAAATCCAACAGCAACACCCAGAAGTTGCTGCGTTCAGCGAGTTTTTATCGCGCGCAACGCGCGGCATTATTCGCTAAGGAATTGTCGATGCGCATTGCCATGGTGGCGGGTGAAGCGTCTGGAGATTTACTCGGCGGCCACTTAGTCAGTGCGCTCACATCGCTAGACAATCAAGCCTCGTTTGTTGGCATAGGGGGGCCGCGTATGCGTGCTGGCGGATTCGAGAGCTGGTATCCAATGGAAAAGCTCTCCGTCCGCGGTTATGTCGAGGTGCTACGGCATTACCGAGAAATCATGGGGATACGACGTGCGCTGTGCGATCGATTACTCGATGAGCGCCCCGATGTGTTTGTTGGGATCGATGCGCCAGATTTCAACCTCGGGTTAGAGGCACGACTCAAATCTGCAGGGATTCCGACGGTGCATTACGTCAGTCCTTCGGTATGGGCGTGGCGGCGAGGTCGTATTCGCAAAATCGCAAAGTCTGCATCGCACCTTTTGGTGCTGTTTCCGTTTGAAGCCGACTTGTATCGCGATGCAGGCTTACCAGTCACTTATGTTGGTCATCCGGTTGCAGATGTTGTGCCTTTACAAGTGGGTAAGGCGGCAGCTAAAGAGCAACTCCGATTGTCGCCCAATAAGGTGATCATTGCTTTGCTTCCGGGTAGCCGTGAGTCAGAGCTTCGTTATATGGCCGATACGTTTGTATTAACGGCACAACGCATCGCCGAAAAAATTCCTAACGTGCAATTTCTTTGCCCGCTTGGTACGCGGCAAACGCGGGATTTATTTGAAGCCGCAATTCATCGACATCAGGCGCAAGAGTTACCCATCACCATGATGTTCGGACACTCACATGCGGCCTTAGCCGCGGCTGACCTCGCGCTGGTCGCCAGTGGTACCGCTACGCTCGAAACGGCACTGTTTAAAACACCGATGGTCATTACCTACAAAATGGCTGGATTCACTTGGCAGATGATGCGTCGCATGTTGTATTTACCTTATGTAGGATTGCCGAATATTCTTGCCGGTGAATTTATAGTCGATGAGTTCATGCAAGATGCAGCAACGCCTGAGGCATTAAGCCAAGCCATGCTCCAGTTATTTGGCGATACCACGCGCCAAAAACAACAAATCGCGCGGTTTACTGAAATGCACGAGACATTACGACAAGACAATGCCGCTCGCGCAGCCGATGCAGTCATGCAATTGGCTCGTTCACAACAGCGCGTTGGGGTGCGTTGAGTGCGTGTTTGTGGGGTGGATGAAGCAGGGCGGGGACCGATTGCTGGGCCAGTGTTTGCAGCAGCAGTCATTCTTGATCCATTGCGCCCGATCGATGGCTTACGCGATTCAAAATTACTTTCTGCGGCACGTCGAGAAACGCTCGCACAACAAATACGCGCACATGCAATCGCTTGGTCCGTAGCGTTTGCCTCCACTGAAGAAATAGATGCGCTGAATATTTTGCAGGCCACGATGCTTGCTATGCAGCGTGCTGTAGAAACGCTATCGTGTGCACCAGATGAAGTGTGGGTGGATGGAAATCGGGCCCCGTCGTTAACGTACACCGTACGTACGATCGTGCAGGGCGATCGCTTGCACGCTGAAATTTCTGCAGCATCTATTCTTGCTAAGACGGCGCGTGATGCCGAAATGCAGCGCTTGCACAACCTGTATCCGCAATACAATTTAGCGCAACACAAAGGCTACCCCACCCGCGCGCATTTACTCGCGCTTGCGCAATGGGGCGTATGTCCAATTTATCGACGTAGCTTTGCACCTGTTCGACGCGTTCTCGCGATGGAGCGTGCCGTATGAACGTGCTTCGTTCTCGGGACAATGCCCGGTACAAGCATTGGCGTGCGATTGCACAAGAAGCCAAAATACGTCGAGCCCAATCTGTGGCTTTGCTCATTGGCGAACATTTAATCGAGGCTGCATTGCAGGCAAAGATGCCACTGCGAGAGATGATCTTTGCAGAGTCATTCTGTCAAGATGAACATCTTTTGCGCTTGGCAGCTTTAGCAAATATTCCGAGCGTCGCAATCACCGACGCGATGTTTAGTACCTTATGTGACACACCGTCAATTGCGGGAATCGCTGGTGTGATGGCGCTGCCTGTCGCGCCACCTCATTTAGAGAATGCCCCTGTCGCGCACCAACGGATCGTCGTTCTGGATGCAATTCAAGACGCAGGAAATCTGGGTACGTTATTGCGAAGTGCTGCGGCGTTTGGTTACAGTCAAGCCATTCTCGGTCCGGGCTGTGCAGATCCCTGGTCGCCAAAATCATTACGTGCTGGCATGGGAGCGCAATTTGTGTTGGCAATTTGTACAACGACCGATTTGGCCTCGTGTATTCAACAGTTGATGATTCCAACGCTCGCGGCTGTTGCGCATGGTGGAGATCGGCTCGATGCGATTTCAATTCCATCGGCACATGCCTGGGTCTTTGGTAGTGAAGGTCAGGGCATATCAACCAATGTACTTGAGGCGACATCACAGTCTGTTCGAATCCCGACGCCTGGGAAAACAGAGTCCTTGAATGTTGCCGCCGCTGCGGCAATTTGTTTATACGAATCAAGTAGACAGCTTAAAACGAACGCCGGGCAAGATTAATATCGCGCAAGATCGTGGTGGCGATCTCCTCAATCGATCGCGTGGTTGAATTAATCCAACGAATCCCTTCACGACGCATGAGGCTTTCGGCATGCTCGACCTCGCGGCGACAATTTTCTGCATCAGAATATTTGCTATCGGGTCGTCGCTCCTGCCGGATCTCGCGTAACCGCTCTGGTGAGATGGTCAGCCCATATAACTTATCGCGAAATTGATGTAACACCTCCGGAAGCGCACGGCGTTCGAAGTCTTCAGGGATGAGTGGGTAATTCGCAGCTTTTACACCAAACTGCAGTGCTAAATACAAACTCGTGGGGGTTTTGCCGCTGCGAGAGACACCAACCAAGATCACATCAGCTTCACTTAAATCACGGTGTGAACCACCGTCGTCATGCGCCATCGAAAAATTTACTGCTTCAATTCGGTTGCGATATTCTTGTTTATCCATCGCCCCATGTGAGCGCCCGATGGTGTGGGTTGAACGCATGCCCAATTCTGCTTCGAGCGGTACGATAAATTGCTCAAAAAAATCTAATACCAGCGCCCCAGACTCGCGCAGAACGGCGCGTGCTTCCACATTGACCAATGTCGAGAACACGATGGGTCTTGGTTCTGAGGCGAGCATTGCAGCTTGGATGCGGGGTAAACAATCCGAGCGCACCATCTCCACGCCGTCAATAAAAGGCATGGTGATTTCCTGAAACTCCAAGCCTTCAAATTGCGTGAGCAAACTATGCCCAAGCATCTGCGCCGTAATGCCTGTGCCATCAGAAATAAAGAAGACGGATTGGCGCTGTGGCATCGGTGTTCCTTCAGGAGAGGGTGCTGCGTAATGGTGGGCGAGCCGATACAATAGGGTCTTTCTGAAAGCACGGCAATCTTGCCGGACAATCACACGAGGTAACGAATGGCGTCGAGCCCCTTGGTTGCATGGTTACGCGATCTGCGTATGTCCGATCTCGAGCAAGTAGGAGGAAAAAATTCTTCTCTAGGCGAGATGATTGGTGGACTCACGGGCGCTGGCATTCGCGTGCCTGGAGGCTTTGCAACCACTGCAGAAGCCTTTCATGCGTTTCTTAAAGCAAACGCACTCGATACACGTATTACCGCTCGCCTAAAGCAACTGAATCCAGAGAATGTCACAGCGCTTGCCAGTTGCGGTGCTGAAATTCGTGGTTGGATCACTGCGGCACCGTTTCCTGCAGAAGTTGAGCAAGCCATCCGCACCTATTACGCGACGTTGGTCAAGGAACTTGGATCCGAGGCCTCGTTTGCCGTGCGCTCAAGCGCAACCGCAGAAGATCTGCCTGATGCCTCATTTGCCGGCCAACAAGAAAGTTTTTTAAATATCCGTGGCGCCGATGAAGTGCTTGAGGCGATTCGGCATGTGTTTGCTTCGTTATACAACGACCGTGCAATCTCCTATCGTGTTCATCAAGGCTTTGCACATGACGCGGTCGCGTTATCTGCAGCAGTACAACAGATGGTGCGTAGCGATTCTGGCTCGAGTGGCGTGATGTTCACGCTCGATACCGAATCAGGTTTTCGCGATGTGGTGTTTATTACCTCGGCATACGGTCTTGGTGAAATGGTGGTGCAGGGTGCTGTCAACCCAGATGAGTTTTATGTGCACAAACCGATGCTGGCTGCGGGCAAACCAGCTATCGTGCATCGTGGCTTGGGCTCAAAGCTGCAGAAAATGATCTTCGCCGATTCAGCGCGCGCGGGCCGTTCGGTGCGTACGGTAGCGGTTCCGCAATCAGATCAACACCAGTTTTCTTTATCTGATGCAGATGTGCTCGAACTGGCACGTATGGCAGTAGCAATTGAAGCGCATTACGGACGACCGATGGACATCGAATGGGGTCGCGACGGCCACGATGGACGCTTGTACGTTTTGCAAGCGCGACCCGAAACTGTGAAATCGCGCAACCGAGGAACGGGGGAACGCTTTACGTTAAGCAGTCATAGCAAAGTGCTCTCCACCGGCCGTGCGATTGGTCACAAAATTGGTACGGGTCCCGTCCGTCTTGTGAAAGATGCTTCGTTCATGGCAACGGTGCGCAAAGGCGATGTGCTGGTGACAGACATGACCGATCCCAATTGGGAACCCGTCATGAAATTGGCCTCTGCGATCATTACCAATCGTGGTGGTCGAACGTGTCACGCGGCAATCATTGCACGTGAGCTCGGCATACCGGCGGTGGTCGGGTGTGGTGATGCGACGCAAACGCTACGTGATGCGCAACCCGTCACGGTTTCCTGCGCTGAAGGTGATACTGGCAATGTGTATGAGGGAATTTTGCCGTTTGAAGTCACCGCAGAAGAAACGGGTGATATGCCAAATATCCCGGTCAAAATTGCAATGAACATCGGTAATCCCCAGCTCGCGTTTAACTTTGCGCAATTACCCAACGCAGGGGTGGGCTTGGCCCGCTTGGAATTTATTATTAACAATATCATCGGCGTGCATCCGCGCGCTTGCATCGAATATCCCAGCTTGCCGCCAGAATTGAAATCGCGCGTTGAGGTTGCCGCGCGCGGCTACGCAGATCCAAAAATGTTTTTCCGCGAAAAAATGGTCGAAGGTGTCGCCACCATTGCAGCCGCATTTTGGCCGAAACCAGTGATTGTGCGTTTGTCCGATTTCAAATCGAACGAGTACAAAAAATTATT
This sequence comes from uncultured bacterium, assembly GCA_963923385.1. Lineage (GTDB taxonomy): Bacteria > Pseudomonadota > Gammaproteobacteria > Burkholderiales > SG8-39 > SZAS-79. The sequence continues at coordinate 9,020 of CAWUMP010000042.1, forward strand.
GGGTGGTGAACGCTACGAGCCAGACGAAGAAAATCCGATGTTGGGTTTTCGTGGTGCTTCTCGTTACATTGCACCGAATTTTCGAGAATGTTTCGAATTGGAATGCGCTGCCATGCGTAAGGTCCGTGATGACCTGGGTCTGACTAACGTCGAGATCATGGTGCCCTTCGTGCGCACGCTTGAAGAGTGCAAACAAACCATGCGTCTACTCGAAGCCAATGGGCTGAAACGTGGTGTAAACGGATTGCGTATCGTGATGATGTGCGAATTGCCGTCGAACGCGGTGCTCGCGGATCAGTTTCTTGAGTACTTCGATGGTTTTTCGATTGGCTCGAACGATTTGACGCAGCTCACGCTGGGCTTGGATCGTGACTCTGGATTAGTTGCTGGCGCGTTTGATGAGCGTGATCCTGCTGTCAAGGTGATGTTGAAAATGGCAATCAGCGCCTGTTTGCGACAAGGTAAGTATGTGGGCATTTGCGGGCAAGGCCCCTCCGATCACCCAGACTTTGCGCGCTGGTTGATGGATGAAGGCATCGGCTCGTTATCGCTTAACCCGGATACGGTGGTCTCTACTTGGCGAGGGCTGGCGTTACCACCAAGCGCATGAGGCATTGCAATTGAATTATTTCGAACGCATTAAGCGTTGCTTTTCTCGTTGCCAATCTCGCTCGCGCTCAGACTCACGTTTATCGTGTTGCTGTTTGCCTTTCGCTAAACCAATGGCTAATTTGATTCTCCCTGCTTTGTAATGCAAATCCAGAGGAATCAGTGTGTACCCGCGTTGCTCAACTTTGCCGATCAAGCGGCTAATTTCTTGCGCATGCATCAACAATTTTCGTGTGCGCGTCGGATCAGCTTTGACATGGGTCGATGCGGTAGGCAGTGGGCTAATGTGCGAACCAAACAACCACAGCGCATTGTCTTGAATGATGACGTAGGCTTCAGTGATTTGCGCACGCGCCGCACGAATGGCTTTGACTTCCCATCCTTCGAGCACCAGTCCAGCCTCAAAGCGTTCTTCGATAAAGTAGTCGTGCGTTGCTTTGCGGTTGAGGACAATCGACATAGTGATGCCATTGTAGCAGCGAGGCTTCGATGAAGCGGGTAGAGCGTTCTGCGTTGGTAGGGCATAGCGCGGCGCGCATGTATGCGCTGGCCATCGATATTCCGGCTTATCCGAGTTTTTTGCCTTGGTGTTTGTCTTCGCGTGTGATTTCGCAAGATGCTCAAAGCACGGTGGCACAACTGGAGGTCGGATATAAGGGGCTGCGCCAAGCGTTTACAACCACGAACCGGAATGTGCCGGATGCCTCGATTGAAATGCAATTGCTTGAAGGCCCATTCAAAAAATTTGAGGCGCATTGGCAGTTCACTGCATTAGAGGCCAACGCCTGCAAAGTAGCGTTTGTGCTGGCTTACGAATTTGCCACCCCAGTGTTGGGACGGGTGCTGGAACCTTTGTTTGATTACATGGCGGATACCATGGTGGATGCATTTTTACGCCAAGCCGATAAAACATCCTCGCATGCGCGTTGAAGTGGTTTTGGCCTTGGCCGAGACGCAAACGCTGGTGACGCTTGAGTTACCAGTCGGGAGTTGTGCCCAAGATGCCTTGCAACAAAGCGGTTTACTCGCGCGCGCAAATGCCAGCGGTGCGATCGGTCTCGGCCGGTTTGGTGTGTTGATCACCCCGTATACCCAGTTAAAAGACGGTGACCGGCTCGAGCTGTATCGACCGTTACGCATCTCGCCTGCACAGGCGCGGCTAGATCGCGTCAAATCGCGCCAGACAAGCAAAAAACGCTCGCGTAACGCTTTATAATGACGCTTTGCATGAAAGGCGGCGGCGATGCGCGTAATACAACGGGCGCTTACTTTTGATGATGTTCTACTTCTACCTGCGCACTCGCAGGTCTTGCCGCGCGATGTATCGCTGCGTACTCGACTCACCCAAAAACTCCAACTAAACATCCCGTTAGTCTCTGCGGCGATGGACACGGTCACCGAAGCGCGATTGGCTATTGCCATCGCCCAAGAGGGTGGCATCGGAATTATCCATAAAAATTTCACGCCTGAAGCGCAAGCCGATGAAGTGGCGCGCGTGAAACGTTTTGAATCGGGGGTGCTACGCGACCCTGTGACAGTTCGCCCAGAAATTAGTGTGCGTGAATTACTCGCGCTGACGCAAAGGTATCGGGTGTCGGGCTTTCCAGTGGTGGAAGCTGGGAAGGTCGTTGGTATGGTGACTAACCGCGATTACCGTTTCCAGACCGATCTCGATGTGCCAGTGCGCGATATCATGACGCCCAAAGCGCGCCTCATTTACGTCAAAGAAAACGCCAGTGCTGAAGAGGCACGCGCGCTCTTACATAAACACCGACTCGAGCGCGTGCTAGTGGTCAATGAGGCATTTGAATTACGAGGACTCATCACCGTCAAAGATATTTTGAAATCCAAAGAACACCCGAGCGCCTCTAAAGATGAGCAAGGAAAGTTATTGGTGGGTGCAGCGGTTGGTGTTGGCGAAGGCACTGAAACGCGTGTCGAGCGATTGGTGGCGGCAGGTGCTGATGTCATTGTTGTAGATACCGCGCATGGCCACGCACAAGGGGTCATCGACCGGGTGCAATGGGTCAAAAAGAATTTCCCTCAAGTGCAAGTCATTGGTGGAAACATTGCAACAGGGGATGCCGCGCTTGCATTGGTCGATGTCGGTGCAGACGCAGTCAAAGTGGGTATCGGTCCAGGATCAATTTGTACGACGCGTGTCGTTGCCGGTGTGGGTGTTCCACAAATCACTGCCATCGATAGCGTAAGTCAGGCGCTTGCCAAGACCAACGTGCCATGTATTGCCGACGGTGGTGTGCGATTTTCTGGTGACGTCGCGAAAGCCATTGCCGCTGGTGCATCCACGGTCATGATGGGCAGTATGTTTGCCGGAACCGAAGAAGCACCCGGTGAAACGATTTTGTACCAAGGTCGTTCGTACAAAGCGTATCGTGGGATGGGTTCATTAGGCGCGATGCAAGAAGGCGCTGCGGATCGATATTTTCAAGATCCTGCCAACAATGCCGACAAGCTGGTACCCGAAGGGATTGAAGGACGCGTGCCTTATAAAGGTAGCGTGCTCAGTATCTTGTATCAGTTGGTGGGTGGACTACGCGCTAGCATGGGTTACTGTGGCTGTGAAAATATCGAACAAATGCGCAGCAAGGCGCAGTTTGTAGAAATTACCTCAGCTGGGATGCGTGAATCGCATGTGCATGACGTGCAAATCGTCAAGGAAGCACCGAACTACCGCGTAGAGTAGGTGAGGATAGAATGCACGCAAAAATTCTGATCCTCGATTTTGGTAGTCAAGTCACGCAACTAATTGCACGGCGTGTACGTGAAGCAAAGGTGTACTGCGAAATTCATCCGTGCGATGTATCAGATGACTTCGTGCGTGCATTTGCTGCTGATGGCGCCTTACGGGGCATTATTTTGTCCGGTAGTCATCAATCCACGTATGCCGAAGCGACCGATCACGCCCCGAATGCAGTTTTTGAAATGGGCGTCCCGGTTTTGGGTATTTGCTATGGCATGCAAACGATGGCGCAACAATTGGGTGGGCGTGTTGAACCCGGGACGGTACGCGAGTTTGGTTTTGCAGAAGTGCGTGCTCGTGGTCATACCAAACTGCTCAATGGCATTGAGGATTATCGAACTGCCGACGGTCACGGCATGCTTAAAGTCTGGATGAGCCACGGTGACAAGGTCACCCAGCTACCAGATGGATTTAAGGTCATGGCATCGACTGACGCGTGTCCGATCGCGGGCATGGCCGACGAAACACGCAGATTTTATGGAGTGCAATTTCATCCCGAAGTCACGCATACCTCACAAGGACGCGCCTTATTACAACGCTTCGTGCATGATCTTTGCGGTTGTGGCAGCGATTGGAACATGCCTGATTATGTTTCGGAGGCAGTTAAGCGGATCCGAGAGCAAGTTGGTCATGAAGAGGTAATTTTGGGTCTGTCCGGTGGGGTTGATTCCTCTGTCGCTGCAGCACTCATCCATCAAGCCATCGGTAAACAACTGACCTGCGTGTTTGTGGATCATGGGTTACTGCGTTTGAACGAAGCAA
>CAWUMP010000043.1:0-13126 GCA_963923385.1 uncultured bacterium
GCCCGCACCAATCACTAAGACGTCGGCTTCAATCGTTTTTACGCTGGGCTTCATGGCGTGATCATCGTTCTAAAAAAAATAAAAATTCGCTGTATCAGCGCGCACGCGGCAGCGTACGTGAATCAATTAAATCGGGCGTGATTTCTTGCATATTGCGTGCACCAACCAACTGCATGGTGCGGTACAACTCATCGGTCAAAATATCCAACGCGCGTTGCGCACCCGCCAATCCAGCTGCAGAGGCACCGTACAACGTCGGTCGACCGGCACACACACACTGCGCGCCTAACGCGCGGGCTTTGACCATCGCCGAACCACGGCGCACGCCACCATCAATCATCACGGGCACGCGGCCTGCAACTGCTTGCACGATATCGCTCAGCACATCCACCGTTGCTGGGGCACCATCCAATTGACGGCCGCCATGATTCGAAATCCACACCGCATCTGCACCCAATCCAAGTAAGCGCTCTGCATCATCGGCACGCGCGACACCTTTGACAATTAACTTGCCTGGCCAGCGCGCACGCATCCGTGCAAAACCCCGCTCATCAAATGCGGGATCGAGTTGTTGCCCCACCGAGGAAGCTTGGCTCTGAAAATGATCTGTTTTCGCTGCACCCAAACCGACAATATTTTCTAATGCAGGAAATCCTCCGTGACGCACAATTCCCCAAGCCCAATGTAGTTTGGTGCACGCTTGCAGTATCTGCGCTAGACCTGGCCGATAGGGCTGCGTAAAGCGATTGCGATTATCGCGTTCACGTTTTCCACCCACCGGTAAATCGACAGTGAGCACCAAGGCTTCAAAGCCCGCGGCCCATGCACGCTCTGCCAATCGATCAGTGAAGTCTTGATCGTGCAAGATATACAACTGAAACCAACGTCGACCTGAGCCATTGGCCTTGGCGATAGCTTCAATACTGGCTGTTGCGGTGGTCGAGAGCGTGTACGGAATACCCGCCAGCATGGCTGCGCGTGCAATCGCCACATCCGCGCCGGGCCAACCGATACCAATCCCACCCGTGGGCGCAATCACCAACGGTAAACGCGATGGACCGCCTAAAATTTCGCAGGACAAATCAATCTTGGATACATCGCGCAACACATGCGGAGAAAATCGCAGTCGCGACCACGCATCACGGTTATCTCTGAGTGTGATTTCGTCTTCTGCGCCACCATCAAAAAAATCGAAGATGCCGCGCGGCAACCGTTGCCGCGCCGCCTCGCGCAGCGCATCGATATTCCAAGCATGATCTACAGATGACATGCACGCCTCGGTCACAAAAAAGAAGGTCTGTGCGTCTGCGCAGTCAGCCCGACACACGAAACACACAGATCCCGCAGTGTACGCATTGCGCAGCGCATCATGTGTGAGTGCGGCGAAACACTCGCACTGGCACTCCATGGATCCATGCGCGCTCTATAATCTACGTTCGCATGGCACACGGCTATGCGCATGCGTGCCTTGCCCTCAGGAGACCCCCCAATGATTAAGCAGACTGTCGCCGCGCTCGCGTTGGCATTGAGCCCCTACATCGTGCAAGCGCAAAGCTTTCCGAATAAACCGATCCGGCTGATTTGCCCCTTCCCGCCGGCAGGCGCAGTCGATATCGCCTCGCGCGCGATCGCCAACGAGTTATCCAAAACCATCGGTCAACCGGTGACCGTCGAAAACAAACCCGGTGCCGGCGGTAATTTAGGCGGCGCAGATGCGGCGCGCGCGGCGCCTGATGGTTACACGATTTTTATGACCACCAGCGGTATTCAAGCCATCAATCCGGTGCTTTATACAAAGATGCCGTTTGATCCAAACAAAGATCTGATGCCTGTTGCGCCACTGGTCGCGCTGAACAATGTGTTGGTGGTCCATCCCGCAGTCAAAGCAAATTCGGTCAAAGAATTTATTGCGCTCGCCAAAGCGCAGCCCAACGCGATTAGCTATGCGTCTTCAGGCAACGGCACATCGATTCATATGTCTGGTGAAATGTTTAAACACTTGGCAGGCGTTGAAATGCTGCACATCCCGTATAAAGGCAGCGCGCCTGCCATCACCGATTTAATTGCCGGACAAGTCAACGCCATGTTCGACAACATCCCCTCTGCGTTACCGCACGTCAAAGCCGGCAAACTCAAGGCGCTCGCGACCACCGGCGCAAAGCGTGATCCTTCTTTGCCTGAACTTCCCACCATCGCCGAAGCAGGTGTGGCTGGCTACGACTCCGGTGTATGGTTTGGCTTGGCCGCACCGGCGGGCTTACCGCGCGAAGTGCTCGCCAAACTCAATGCCGAAGCGATCAAAGGCGTACGTTCGCCAGAGTTTATGAAGCGCATGGGCGACTTGGGTTACAACTTTATTCCAGGTAGCCCGGAATCGATGGGCGAGATGATTCGCAGTGAAATCACGCGCTGGACGCCGATTGTGAAGGCCTCTGGCGCAAAGGTAGATTGACCATGCGCGTGGCGTTTATCGGCCTTGGCATCATGGGCTTGCCTCAAGCGCACAACCTGATCAAAGCAGGCTTTGCACTCACCGCTTGCGCGCGACGAAAAGCCCAAGCAGAACCGCTGATTGCACTTGGCGCGCGCTATGCAGCCACACCCGCGCAAGCCGCCCAAGATGCGCAAGTCATCATCACCATGGTGGCTGCACCAAGCGATGTTGAAGCCGTCTATTTTGCCGCCGATGGTGTACTGGCATCGGCTGCACCCAACACCTTGCTCATCGACATGACCACCTCGAGCCCCAAATTAGCAGAGCGTATTCATGCCGCAGCAAAGACCAAACAATTGCGCGCACTCGATGCCCCTGTCACCGGAGGCGTGAAAGGCGCACGCGAGGGCACACTCACGATTTTAGTGGGGGGCGATACCGAAGATTTCAACGCGACCCAACCCGTGCTTGATGCCATGGGAACCACCGTGGTGCATTTTGGCGCTGCTGGGCAAGGACAACGCGCAAAGCTCGTCAATCAAATCATCGTCACGCAAAACGTGCTCGCTGCAGTCGAAGGATTATTTTTTTCACGTCGCGCGGGCCTGGATGGGGAGACCATCCTCGCCACCATGCAAACCGGTACGGCCGACTCCAAAGCATTACGCAATCAAGCCGCCAATGCCTTTCGCGGTGATTTCACCCCCGGATTTTTTCCTAAGCATGTGGTGAAAGACATCACCTTAGCGATTGAAGAGTCAGACGCACTCGGCATGGACTTGCGCGGGCTAAAAAACGTCCGCGATCGATGGCTCGAATTGCTTTACAAATACCCCGACGCACAGAGCGTGCAAGACATCGCACGTCTGTACATGTAACCCTCAATCGAAAGGAATTTTTTTATGACCACCGGCACCAGTCAAACTAATGGCATTGAAACCGCATGGCGGATGGATGGCCCTGCCGATGGCCCCGTGGTGTTGCTTTCGAATAGCTTGATGTCGAATTACCACATGTGGGATCTCACGGTAGCGGCACTCAGTGATCGTTACCGCGTATTGCGTTACGACACGCGTGGCCATGGTCGTTCGGGTAGCACCCCGGGCGAGTACAACGTGGCGCAGCTGGCAGACGATGCCATCGCCTTACTCGATGCATTAAAAATCGAACGCGCACACTGCGTCGGCCTCTCGTTGGGTGGGATGATTTGCCAACAACTGGGTGCACGTTATCCGCAACGCGTTCGTTCACTAGGCTTATGTGACACGGCTTGTGAAATGACACCACGCAGCGCGTGGGAAGAACGCATTCAAAACGCGCGTAACAAAGGGCCCGCCGCTCTCGCTGACATGACGCTGCAGCGTTGGTTTACGCCAGCGTTTCATCAACGCGAAGCAGCGCAAGTCGCCGCGGTACGCAAGATGATCACTGACATGCAACTCGAGGGCTATATCGGTTGCGCCAGCGCCGTGCGTGATCTTGCGCAAAGTACGATGCTTTTAAAAATCAGTGCGCCCACGTTGATTCTGACCGGACGCGATGACCCCTCCACCACCGTGGAGCAAGCCACGGTGTTGCATCGACTGATTCCACAATCAGAGTTAGTGGTGCTCGATGATGCTGCACATTTATCGAATATCGAACAGCCTGAAGCGTTTAATCGTGCGTTACGCGGCTTTTTAGATCGCACCGAAGCACGCGCTTAACCTTTAGCCTCAAGGAGCTTTACATGCACCGCTTGATCTTATCCAACGTCTCTTTGCTTGGCGTGCTGCTCTGCGCCCTCGTGAATGTCACACCCTCGTTGGCACAAGAGTGGCCCACCAAACCCATTCGCTTTATCGTGCCACTCACCCCAGGCTCGGGTGCAGATATCGCTGGACGTATTTTGGGTAAACACTTGAGCGAATCGTTACGCCAACCCGTGATTGTCGAAAATCGACCCGGCGCTGGCGGCATCATCGGTACGCAAGCGGTGGTCAAAGCCGATCCGGATGGTTACACCTTACTGGTGCAATCGTCATCGCACTCAGCCAATCCAGCCATTTATAAAGCGCTGCCCTACGATCCTTTAAAAGACACCGTCGATGTGGCGCTCTTAGGCATGACACCCTATGTGATGGTCACCGCGAGTACCAGTCCGTATAAAAATCTCAAGAGCTTGCTAGATGCCGCACGCGCAAAACCCGGCGACTTACCATTTGCATCAGCAGGTATTGGTAGCTCGACGCACTTAGCCGCGGAGTATGTCGTCGATCTCGCCAACGCGAAGATGCTGCATATTCCTTTTAAAGGTTCACCAGATGCGATCCAAGACGTGATTGGTGCGCGCAGTACGTTTTATATGGCGCCCATTAACGCGGCTGTGAATTTAATCAAAGACGGTAAGCTCGCCGCCCTCGGTGTCTCCACACGTACACGCGCAGAGGTGTTACCCAATGTACCGACTATCGCCGAACAAGGACTGCCTGAGTACAACATGACGCTTTGGTTTGGCATGTGGGCGCCAGCTGGTACGCCTAACGCCGTGGTGCAAAAACTCAACACTGCGGTCACTGCAGCGTTACAAGTACCCGAGGTCAAAGAACAGTTCGCCAAACTAGGCATCATCCCCAACCCCATGAAGCCAGACGAGTTTTCTAAATTTGTGCGCGATGAAATCACCGTGTATCGACGTATCGTCAAGCAAGCGGGCATTCAACCCCAGTAAATCAAGGATCCACAAGCACATCCCTCGCGCCTGATCGACGCGCGAACAACTTCTGATAAGGATTTTGCGATGACCAAGCCGCAACGCATCACCGGTGTTTTATCGCCGGTGGTCACGCCATTTAAACGCGATCTTTCAACCGATGCAGATCGTTTTGTGCGTCACTGCCGTTGGTTACTCGCGCACGGCTGCGCAGGACTGGCGGTGTTTGGCACCAACAGCGAAGCCAACTCGATGTCGGTAGACGAAAAACTCGATCTACTCGATGCGTTAATCGATGGCGGCGTGCCTGCTGCCGCGCTCATGCCAGGCACTGGGGCTTGTGCGTTAAGCGATTCAGTCAAACTCACTGCAGGTGCAGTCAAACGCGGTTGCGGTGGCGTATTGATGCTGCCGCCGTTTTATTACAAGGGCGTCTCTGACGAGGGTTTGTATCGAAATTTTGCGGAAGTCATTCAACGTGTGGGTGATGCGCGCTTGCAACTGTATCTGTATCACATTCCGCCGGTGTCCAATGTACCCATCACCCTCGATTTGATTGCCCGTTTACTCAAGGACTATCCGCAAGCGATTGCAGGCGTAAAAGATTCTTCTGGCGATTGGAGCAACACCAAAGCCATGCTTGATCGCTTTGCAGCGCAAGGCTTTGATGTGTTTGCTGGAAGCGAAACCTTTTTGCTCGATAACCTCCGTCACGGCGGCAAAGGCTGTATCACCGCCACTGGAAATATCAATCCTGGACCGATCGATCATTTGTATCAGCATTGGCAAACACCACAAGCCGATGCATTACAAGCGGGCATCACAGCCACACGACACATCGTGCAAAAGGTACCGATGATTCCGGCACTCAAAGCCATCATTGCGCATTGGAGTAAAGACTCAGCATGGGAAACGGTGCGCCCACCCTTGGTTGAGCTGAGTGCGGCCCAGCAAACCCAAGTGATCAACGAGCTTACCGACGCGGGCTTCACAATGCCCGGCCTCACCGAAGCGTCAGCGTAACGCGAGCAATACGCGTTACGTTGCTGGAGATAACCCGCCATCTACGTTGATGGCGGTTCCGGTGATGTAACCACCCGCATCTGAGGCCAGTAGTAACGCAATTGCAGAAAACTCTGCGGCCTCACCCACGCGGCCCAGCGGAATGGCGCGACCCATCTGCGCGTGATAGTCGTCTAAGGACATTTGCGGTTGTTCGCGTGCACGCATTTTTTCCCATTGATCGCTTTTGATGCGTCCAACGCAGAGCGCGTTGACTAACACATTGTGCGGCGCGAATTCACTCGCCAAAACTTTCGTGAGCGCAATTCCTGCGGCGCGCGTCACTGAGGTTGGTGCCGAGCCTGCGGCGGGTGTTTTTGCTAACGTATTCACCACGTTGATGATACGACCCCAGCGTTGCGCTTTCATCGAGGGCAATACCAAACGCGCTAAACGAATCGCGGCAAATAGTTTTAAATCAATGTCTGTTTGCCACTGCGCATCCGTGACGTTTTCAAATGGCCCACGCTGCGAACTACCGGCGTTATTGACCAAAATATCCACCCCAGCACCGAGCGCCGCGCACGCAGCTGCATGCGCCTGTTGGGCTTCTTGTGCACTCGACACATCGGCACGCACAGCGAACACACGACCTGGCGCGATTTTGTTGATGCTCGCCACCGCCTCATCAAGCGCTTGCTGCCGTCGCGCCACCAACACCACACGCGCCCCAGCGCGCGCAAAGGCTTCGCCCATCGCAAAGCCCAAGCCTCGACTACCGCCGGTAATGAGGGCAGTTCGGCCCGACAGGTCGTGTTGCTGTGTCATGAGATCGACTCCTTTACGTTGAATGCAAAACGCTGAACAACCGCGTGTTACTTCACGCGATAAATCTCTTCATCAAAATTGCCGCGCGAAATACTAAGGTTGACGCGCCCACCCGACGAAAGCGAAGAGAGCAATGCACGATCGTGACCTTTTTCCCAACGCACTTTGTACGACTCACGCTCTTCTTGATTTTTACGTACGATTTTTTCACGGCCCTCAGCAAGCGGCGCGCCCCAGCGTTGCTTTAAATAAGCCACCATGGTTTCTTGGTAGTTCAGATCAAAACGAACATCCATCGCTTGCACAGCATCCGCTTTCAGATAAAACGTAATGCGTGACTCGATGCGATTGATCGCGATTTTTGCATCATCACAGCGACGATCAGCAGCGTCGGATTTCCATTCGAGTGGCTTACAGCGGATTCCGGGAAAGGCTTTTTTGATCGCCTCTTCACGGTCCCCTAATTTGATGCCATTCACATCGTAGGGCGACTCGGCGTGAGTGGCTGTGCTCGCCAGCAGGACAAGGGCCAGCATGAAGATGGGTACAAGCTTCATAAAAATATCCCGTCAGCAATCAGAAAGAAAGTAAGTGGCACAGATCGATGCGTGCACCAACGCGCAGCGTAGCAGAGGCTCGCACACCGTGCAGACCCGTATACGCTACGCTATAGTAATATCAATGCATCTGCGGCATTCGCCACTCCGACACCAACGGCTACATCCGTCCCAACATCCGTATCGACCCACGTCCCTACACATGTGCCAATCCCTATCCCAATCTCTTTCTCAATACACGGCCCGACGCGTTCTTTTACTCTTGCTCTTGTGCAGCGCTGGGCCGGCATTTTCGCAACTCAAACCGCCCGCGCAAAAACCGGCGGCCGCACCCGCCGCCACAACTAAACCAGCGGCTGCGCCAGCGAGCACCATCAAGCCAGACGAAGTGGTGCAAAACATCGCCCGCTGCATGCTCGCAAATGCCCCGCAAGATTGGCGTAGCGCGACACTTGAAATCAAAGAGACTGGCAACAGCGGTCGTGAGCGCGCATTCGAGGCCAATTACACTTGGACCGATGCTGCAGGCAAGGTGCAACCCTTAGCGCCATGCAACCCACAAGAACCTGCGGTGAATTTATATCGCTTAAACGAAACGCTCTCACCCGAAAAACGTCAGTGGTCGCGCGCGGTACTGTCCCTCACCAAAGAAGGTAAGTTCGATATCAAGTACGACTACACGCCGCGTTAGTCCGCAGACTTCGGCGTTCTTCCTTCGGGCTGTAAAAAATCAAAATCGCAACCATCTTCAGCTTGTAAAACGTGTTGCATATATAAGTTTGCATAGCCACGCTTCGGCATGCGCACGGGTGGTGTCCATTCTTTGCGACGCCGCGCTAATTCAGCCTCGTCTACACATAACTCAATGCGGCGATGTTCAACTGAGAGTCGGATGCGATCGCCGTTGCGCACGAATGCAAGTGGCCCCCCAATTGCGGCCTCTGGTGACACATGCAACACGATCGTTCCAAACGCTGTGCCGCTCATGCGTGCATCAGAAATACGCACCATGTCTTTGACACCGGCGCGCGCGAGTTTTTGCGGAATGGGTAAGTAACCGGCTTCGGGCATCGCGTAACCCGATTTTGGTCCGGCATTTTGTAGCACTAAAAAATCATCCGGCTGCACGTCCAATTCTGGGGTATCAATGCGTGCGGCCATGTCATCTAATGAGCTGAAGACCACGGCACGTCCTTCGCGTTCAAACAACGACGGATCGGCAGCCGAGCGTTTAAGGATCGCGCCATTGGGTGCAAGTGATCCAAACAAGGCCACCAAGCCCCCTTGGCGTTGATAGGGTGCATCAAACGGCTTCACCACCGCGCGGTCAACCCACGCAGGTTCTTCTGATAAGCGCTCGCCGAGTGTTTCACCGGTGACCGTGAGGCAATCTAAATGCAACAAGGGTTTGAGTTCGCGTAACACCGCACCAATACCGCCTGCTGCAAATAAATCGGACATGTAATGCTGTCCAGTCGGTTTTAAATCAACCAACACAGGTGTGGAATCGGATAACGCGTTGAGCCGATGCAAATCAATCTTCACGCCAACGCGACCCGCAATGGCAGTGAGATGCACAATTGCATTAGTCGAGCCACCGATCGCCAACAACACGCGCAACGCATTCTCCACCGATTTTTCGGTGATGATCTGCGAAGGTCGAATCGGATGGCGCGCTAATTCAACGGCGCGTCGCCCAGAGGCTTCTGCGGCACGTAAACGATCTGCATGTACTGCGGGGATCGCTGCACTTCCTGGTAAGGCCATCCCCAACGTTTCTGCAATCGAGGCCATGGTTGAGGCTGTTCCCATCACGGCACACGTGCCTGCAGTGGCTGCCAAGTTACCTTCGATTTCATCAATGCCAGCTTGGTCGACTTTGCCTGCGCGATGCATACCCCAAAAACGTCGACAATCAGTGCACGCACCCAAACGCTCACCATGAAACAAGTTAGGCATCATCGGACCAATGATGAGTTGCACCGCCGGAATATCCGCCGATGCAGCACCCATCAGTTGCGCTGGTACAGTTTTATCGCATCCACCAATCAGTACCGCGGCATCCATGGGTTGTGCGCGCAACATTTCTTCGGTGTCCATCGACATGAGGTTGCGAAACATCATCGAGGTGGGATTCAAAAACACTTCACCTAAAGAGACCGTCGGAAACGCAAGCGGCAGTCCACCCGCGGCCAAGACTCCGCGTTTTACTGCCTCTAGCAGCTCCGGCATATTGCGATGGCAGTTATTAAAGCCACTGCCCGTATCGGCGATCCCGATCACTGGGCGCGCGAGCATGTCGCCTGAATAACCCATGCTTTTGGCAAAAGAGCGGCGCAGGTACAGCGAAAAATCTGCATCGCCGTAGTTCGTGAGCCCGCGTGCTAACCCTTGGGGTGTCTTCTCTGCGCCCCGGGGTGTCTTGTCTAAAGCCTGGGGGGTCTTGTCTTGGTTCGCCATGCAGATCTCCTTTCGAGGGGCGAGATGATACCCCCCGAAAAGGGTCGCTTTGTTAGAATCGAACACTTCAGGGCTGTGATCTGACCGCCCGGCGCAGGAGACCAAATGACGCACGCCAGCCCGACCGATTCCCGCACTGCGGTGAGCTCGGCACGCCAGGCGTTTTATCAGCGCATGGACCACGCGCACCTCGCCCCGCTGTGGGAGGTGCTACATGCGCTTGTCCCTACGCAGCCGATGAGCCCTTGCGTGCCAGCGCTGTGGAAGTACCTTGATATTCGTCCCTTTATTATGCAATCGGGGGAATTGATCACCGCGCGTGAAGCCGTGCGACGCGTGCTGATTTTGGAAAATCCCGGATTACGCGGTCAATCAGCCATCACGCGCAGTTTGTATTGCGGACTACAACTGATCTTGCCCGGTGAAATTGCACCCAGTCATCGGCACACGCAAAGCGCCTTGCGCTTTGTGCTCGAGGGCGAGGGTGCTTACACCGCAGTGGACGGTGAACGTACGATGATGCATCCGGGTGACTTCATCATCACCCCCTCGTGGACTTGGCATGATCATGGCAACCCGGGCGATCAGCCCGTGGTCTGGATGGATGGATTAGATATCCAGATCCTGCAATTATTTGATGCAGGCTTTGCCGAGAATTTTTCCGCTGAGGTGCAACCCGTCACACGTGCTGAGGGCGATGCTGCCACTCGCTACGGCAATAATTTAGTACCACTGGGTCCGCTGCCTCAAAGTAAAACCTCACCGATCTTTAATTATCCCTATCGTCGTAGCAGAGAAACCTTGGCGCGACTTGCCGCCACCAGTGAGATCGATGCTTGCCATGGTTGGAAAATGCAATTCATCAATCCACTGACCGGTGGCTTTGCCATGCCCACCATTGGCGCTTTTATTCAATTACTGCCTGCGGCATTCACCAGCGCACCGTATCGCGCAACCGATGGCAGCGTGTACTCCGTTGTTGAAGGTCATGGGCAAGTCATGATTGGTGGGCAGCGCTTTGCTTATGCTCCACGCGATACTTTTGTGGTGCCGGCTTGGCAGCCCCTACAGATTGAAACCACAGAGCAAACCGTCTTGTTTTCTTTTTCCGATCGCCCAGCGCAAACCGCGTTGGGATTTTGGCGCGAACATCGCGGCTGATTTTTTTATTTGAGGATTGTCACGTGATCGACAAAGCGTTTCTAAACCGTGAATACAACAACCGTGAGCTGGTGCCTGAGCACGGCGAAATATTCAAACGTTGGGCTGCCGATTCAGCGCAAGCACGGGCCAGCATGATTTGCTATCTCGAGCGTCGCTATGGTCCAGGCGATAACGAACTGCTCGATATCTTTCCGGCGCGTAAAGGCGATGGTACGTGTTTGATGTTTATTCACGGCGGGTATTGGCGTTCGCTCGACAAAGGTGATTTTTCTTTTCTTGCGCCAGCTTTGGTCGATTCGGGGATCTCGTTGGTTTCGGTGAACTACGATCTCTGCCCCAAAGTCAGCATTGAAGAGATCGTCAAGCAAATGCTGCGTGCCTCCGCTTGGTTATATCGACATGCTGAGCAATATGGCATGGATGAAGACCGCCTGTACGTGGCGGGGCATTCGGCGGGGGCGCAGCTTGCCGCCATGATGATGGCCGCTCTTTGGCAAGTGTATGAACGTGATCTTCCGAAAGATCTTTTTAAAGGCGCACTCGCTATTAGCGGTGTCCATGATCTGCGTCCACTCTTACATGTCGATGCGGTCAAGGACGATTTAAAACTAGATGAGGCCAGTGCCCTCAAGGTATCGCCAGCCTTTTTACCGTTGGCATGGCGTGCCCCAGTGGTGACTGCAGTCGGTGGCAATGAAAGTTCAGAATTTAAACGCCAAAATCGTTTACTCAGCGAACGTTGGCGCTCTGCAGTCACCGATGTTCCGTTGCCTGGACTCAACCACTTTACGGCGGTTGATCCGCTGGCTGATCCGAGCAGCGCATTGTTTCAAGCCGTGCGTCGTATGATGAAGTTAGATCGCTGATTTTTTCTGCTCGAATGTGATGCAGCCGCGCGCATTATTGATCGAAAGTTTTCGTGCGGCAGTCGCTGCGGCGGATCCGCAATTTATCGTTCCTGCGCATCTTCCTGCTCCCCCAGCGTTTGGTGGTCGTACACTCGTCATCGGTGCGGGTAAAGCCGCTGCTTCGATGGCTGCTGCGGTTGAAGCGCATTGGCCAAAGCAAGCGCCGCTTGAAGGTTTGGTCATTACCCGCTATGGCCACGGGTTACCACTCACACGTATTCGCTGTATCGAAGCGGGTCATCCGATTCCGGATGATCGTGGTGAAGAAGCCACGCGCACATTACTGAGCGCAGTGCAATCCCTAGGCCCTAAGGATCAATTGATTGCGTTGATCTCTGGCGGTGGCTCCAGCTTGTTGTCTTTGCCTGCCGAAGGCATTCGTATGCAAGATTTAAAAGCGGTAACTGCGCAGCTTTTATCTTGTGGTGCGATGATTCAAGAAATCAATGTTGTACGCAAACATTTATCGTTGATTCAAGGCGGTCGACTTGCTGCCGCTTGTCGCGCGCCGATTTTGGCGTTGATTATTTCTGATGTCACTGGTGACGATCCGACGCATATTGCATCCGGCCCATGTAGCCCCGATCCCAGCACCTATGCCGATGCGTTAGCGATCCTGAATCGCTATGCAATCACCGCACCAACATCTGTCTTGCGCCGTCTGGAGGCAGGCGCTGCTGGTGCAATCCATGAGACACCCAAACCAGGCGACGCAGTATTTGCGCGTTGTGAAAACCGCGTCATTGCCACGCCACAACGCTCACTCACTGCTGCGGCCGCTGTTTTTTCTACTGCAGGCGTGACACCGATTATTTTGGGTGATTCGATCATCGGAGAAGCACGCGAAGTTGGCAAAGTATTCGCCGGGATTACACAACACATCGTGCAACACCACGCACCGTTCAAACCCCCGGTGGCGCTCATTTCAGGTGGCGAGTGCACGGTCACCGTGAAGAACCCGCAAGGTCGCGGCGGGCGATGCAGTACCTTTCTACTGTCACTGGCTATCGAATTAAATGCGTCCTCTGGTGTGTATGCCATCGCTGCGGATACCGATGGCATTGACGGCTCAGAAAGCAAC
>CAWUMP010000044.1:0-13110 GCA_963923385.1 uncultured bacterium
AGTTTGTGAGTAAAACGCTGTCATTGGTTAAAAGAAGGGGTTTGTCAAGGCGGTAATTTTATGCTTGGAAACACCCAAAAAATTATTTTTTATTTATAAATCAATGCATTGCTTGGCTTTTTGGCGAGCCAAGCAGGTTTCATGGGCAGCGACTTCGGGCACTCGGCTAATTTGTGCATAAGTCAAGGGGTTAGGCGACTTTTTTCAACCCGGCTCGTAGCCAACGCGCCTTAACTTGCCCGCTGTCGCTTGCTGTAAGTGTGCACTTCATCCACCAGCACGGCGACTTGTTCAGGCGCCGTGAATTGCGAAATGCCATGGCCCAAATTGAAGACGTGCCCAGGGCCTGCGCCAAAAGCATCCAAGACGCGCCGCGCCTCGGACCGCAGCGTGGCTTCGCTGCCAAACAACGCCGCCGGATCGAGGTTCCCTTGCAAAGCAACGCGCGCGCCGACGCGTTGTCGGGCCAGCGCAAGGTCCGTACTCCAATCAACACCGAGCGCATCACAGCCCAGATCGGCCATCGACTCAAGCCAACCGCCACCGCCCTTGGTAAAGACGATGCTTGGAATGCGTTCGCCGTTATGTTCACGTTTGAGTCCAGCCACTACTTGTTGCAGATAGGCCAGAGAAAATTCTGCATAACCAGCGCTGGTGAGATTGCCGCCCCAAGTATCGAAGATCATGACCGCTTGTGCGCCGGCAATCATTTGCGCGTTTAAGTAATCAATCACCGCCTGCGCGGTGATACGCAATAGGTGATGTAACAAATCGGGTCGACTGTAGAGCATCGTTTTGACTGTGCGAAAGTCATCGCTGCCACCGCCCTCGATCATGTAGCACGCAAGCGTATATGGGCTACCAGAAAATCCAATCAGCGGGACACGGCCATCGAGTGCGCGACGAATGCTGCTGACAGCCTCCATCACGTAGCGCAATTCCGTGTTTGGATCTGGCACGTGCAGTGCTTTGATCGCGCGTTCATCACGTAACGGATGATGAAAACGCGGCCCTTCGCCATCAGCAAAGTACAAGCCCAGTCCCATGGCATCGGGGACGGTGAGGATGTCAGAAAAAAGAATCGCCGCGTCTAGCGCAAACCGCTCTAGCGGTTGTAGCGTGACTTCAGTGGCATAGTCCGGATTTTTTGCGAGCCCTAAAAAACTGCCTGCACGTTTGCGTGTGGCGTTGTACTCGGGCAAATAACGTCCGGCTTGGCGCATCAACCAGATCGGTGTGTGTGGGGTCGGTTGCCGCGCGAGCGCACGCAAAAATGTATCGTTTTTTAGTGGGGTCATTTGAGTAAACGTTTGGTGATAAATGCCCATTCCGCTGCTGTGATTGGCGTAATAGACAGGCGATTTCCGCGCTTGAGTATTTGCATCTCTGCTAAGGCGGCGTGCGTACGTAATTCGGCGATTGAGACCAAGCGTGTTTTACGTAACGCGCGAACATCGACATGCATCCAACGTGGTTTTTCTTGAGTGGCGGCAGCGTCGTAATACTTGCTGCGTCGTTCGAATTGCGTTGCATCTGGATAGGCTTGACTGGCCACGACGGCTAGGCCTGCAATGCCTGGTTCGGCGCAGCTCGAGTGATAAAACAACACCCCATCATCGCGTTGCATTTGATCGCGCATGAAATTGCGCGCTTGGTAATTACGAACGCCAGTCCAAGGCACCGTTTGTTTGGGCGCAGCGAGTGCGTCATCAATCGAGCACTCGTTGGGCTCGGACTTCATCAACCAATATTTAGGCATGTCAGCAACGATTCACGATTAGCAAGGGTAACGCATGCGCCGTTGCCCACGCATGGACGCTGACCGCAGTGTGATGGAGGGTGTCCCCCGCTCGTGCCGGTGAGCTCGTCTCCCGAACCCAGCAAAGGTCCAGGACGGTTACTTACCGGCCACATCAGGTTCATCCGGCTCGCAAGCGAGGGACGATCACAACAGTGGCACCAGAGGCAGCAACCAAATACCGCTATCGGTTCGGAAACTGAGCCCGGTCGAACACAGCAGGGGACGCAGACTGCGCGGTATCAAACACGAGGTGTATCGATACCAAAAAAATTTAATTACGACGACAGCAAACAAGAAAACGACAATTAAAACAGCTGATCTTGACGCGCGAGCGCGTCATCTAACTGCGCTTGCATGGCGGAGATTCTACGCTTGGCTTCGCCTAGGTCCAACCCACCGCCAACGTTTAACGACAGCATTTCGTGCGCGATATTGAGCGCGACCATCACGGCAATCCGTTCGGTGCCAACAATTTTTCCGGCTTGTTTGATGTCTTGCATTTTACCGTCGAGATAGGCTACCGCTTGAAGCAAGTTGTCGCGTTCGCCCTCTGGGCAAGCAATTTTGTAGCTGCGGCCAAGCAATGAGATTTCTAGCGTTTCTGCTTCAGCCATTGCTGCTAAACCTCTTCACTCGGCAAGCGCGCAAGCATGTCGGCAATGCGCGTGCGTGCAGTCTCAAGTTTGTCGTGTTGACGTGCGATCTCGCCGTTGGCTGCCGCCAATTGTTGGCGCAGCGTTTGTGCTTCATCACGCAGACGCGCATTTAATTGCGTAATTTGCGAGATTTTTTCTTCGAGTGCGCGTAAGCCTTCATCCATCCAAGCACTATAGAGGGAGATTTTCTGCGCCGTCAAGAAACGTCGCACGATTTCAGTGTGAAAGGGGATGTATCTGTTAACATCAGCGCGCCTGATAGGTGCCCAATCGTCTTCACCGCGACTTGGGTTAAACGGGAAACAGGGGTCAATGGCCATACGGTCCAAAGATAACCTGTGCTGCCCCCGCAACGGTAAGCGCGTTTAAGTTGCATCACATGCCACTGTGGTTGAACCCATGGGAAGGCGATGCAACCCCCGCATCGCTGGACACGCGCCAGCGCCACGGACGCGTCAGCCCGTATACCGGCCCATTGGCCGACCCTGCCTGCAGGGTCGCGGTTGGACGGTTGCGGGGATGCACCGATCGACACACGCAAAGCAATTTTGTGTTGCATTGCGCGCGTTCGCCACGTCCTTTTCTTTCGTCCATTTCGATATTGCAACCTGCGGGGTCGCTGGGGGCTCGAAATTGGAGTGGTCATGCGTTGGTCTTTGTCGTTCTCTTTGAGCCTTGCGCTCATACCGTGCGTTGTCTTAGCACAAACGTCTGTCGATGCAACGCGCGATGCGGTGGTGGTGTCAGCGCCACGCCTAAACACCGATGCGCGACAGTTGCCCGCCAGCGTGACCGTGATCGGTCGCGAAGACATTGCTGCGAGCCCCGCCAAAACATTGCCCGATTTACTCACCGAGCAAGTGGGCATTGGTATACAAGATTATTTTGGTAATAACGCAGCCACCACCACCATCGACTTGCGTGGCTTTGGCGCCACAGGCGGGCAGAACACATTAATTTTGGTGGATGGTCGACGACTCAATGACATCGATCAAAGTGCGGTGCAATGGGCCTCGGTGCCGTTATCGTCGATTGAACGCATAGAAATTTTGCGCGGCACGGGCGCGGTGTTGTATGGCGATGGAGCCAGTGGTGGTGTGATTAATATCGTGACGCGCTCTCCATTTAAACAAGGCCCACAAGCCGAACTGTTGGCGCGTACTGGTACGTATGGAACCAACGAAGGGCAAGTGTCCGGACGCATCAACTACGACCGGTTTGCATTCAATGCAAACAGCTATGGCTACGTGTCGAATGGCTATCGCAGTAACAATCGCAATGAGCAAGCCAACGCAAATATCGGCATGCGATGGGGCGATGATCAAACGTACTTAGATTTTCGTGCCGGTAGTGACAAACAAGATTTACGTTTGCCCGGCGCACGTACGATTCAGGCCTCCACAAGCACCAATGAATTTCAAAGTAATCCGCGTGGCGCGCAAACACCTAACGACTACGCGAGTCGTGATGGTGGGCGTGTTGGCCTGACGCTTGGTGCGCGTATCGGAGAGGCCGAATGGATGATGGGTCTTGATTATCGAGGCAAAGATCAGCGCGCGTTTTATGCAGCAAGTGGTGCAAGAGAAATTGCGCTCGAAAATACGTCGATCACGCCGCGCGTGAGGTTTCCAGTGCAAGCCGCTGGATTCCAACACGTGCTGACGATGGGTGTCGATCTGCACGATTGGCGTTATCGATTGCGTACAGCAGACACACAAGATAATTTAGCTACCCCAAGCAACATCGTCACTGTTGCACAACACAACCGCGCGTTTTATCTACAAGATCGAATTGCATTGGGTGAGCGCACGGGGCTGACGTTGGGATTGCGCCGCGAACGTGTGGCGTTTGCAGCGACCGATCATCTGGACACCAATTCGGGTGGCTACACGGGCTTGACTAACTTAAATGGCGCCAATCCCACTGCCGCAAGTGATGCCGCAGCGGTACAACGACAACAAGCATGGGAGATGGGGTTGCGTCATACACCCAATGCCACATGGAGTGGTTTTGCACGGTTGGGTCGTAGTTACCGCTTGTTAAACGTCGATGAGTTGTATGAATCGAATGCGAGCTACAACCAAGAGTTTCAAATCTTGCGGCCTCAAGTGGCTTACACCGGTGAGTTGGGTACGGAATGGACCACTTTAAACACGTTTGTGCGTGCCGCGGTATTTCGTACGGACATTCGCGATGAGATTCATCTCGATCCGTTTACTACGGGCACTGGAAATACCAATCTTCCGCCGTCGCGCCGACAAGGTGTGGAGCTTGAATCGCGTTGGCAGGCGCAATCGACACTCAGTGTGCGCGGAGGCTATACCTACACCGACGCGCGATTTATATCTGGCACGCTCACGGGGAGCGCGGATGCGATCGGCACGAATATGTCGATTGCTGGTAAACACGTTCCTTTAGTGCCTACCCATAAATTGAATGTTGGCGCGCGTTGGGATGCCAATACAAAAACGCGCGTCAATGCCACGCTGTTACGCGTAGCAAGTCAATACATGGATAACGATGAACCCAACACCTTGGGAAGTAAAATTCCGGCGTATACAAAAATCGATCTCAAGGCCGTGTACAGCTTGCCTGGTGCACGCCTCAGTTTGAACGTCAATAATCTCACCGATGCGAAGTACTACACCTACGCGGTGCGAAGTGCATTTACTTCAGATAAATATGCGGTGTATCCGTTGGCCGGTCGCACGCTAATGCTCGGTTTAGAAATTGATCTGTAAGTCGCGTCTATCAGTGCGTGTTACACAACCGCTAACGGACTGGGTCTAAGGCCCGACACAGCGCTTGCGTGGCGGGCAAGATGCGTGGGCTCGGTCGATGCAATGTGTTGGCATCGACCGTGATCCAACGTGCATCACGAACGGCCGGTAATTGCGGGAGTCGTCGACGCCATTCGTTTTGCCAAGTGTGCGCCGATTGATCGGTTGGCGCAAAAATAATCACTTGTGGTGGGTTGGCCAAGATCGCCTCTGCGTCGACAATCGGCGCAATCACACGCGCATCGGCAAATATATTTTGCGCGCCGCATAAAGACAGCGCTTGCGACACCCAGTGCGTTCCGTTGAGTGTCATCCACGGCCGTGATTCGATTTGATAAAACACACGTAATAAGGGCGCGGATGAGGATTGAGCCTGACGCAGCGCGGCGAGCTGCGCGCGAAAACTGGCGGCGCTTGTTTGTGCGTGCGTGCTAGTGCCAGCCAATACCCCCAGCGCTTCGATGTGCGTGGCGATGTCCTCGAACGTGCGCGGCTCACTCAGAAAGACGCTGAGCCCCAATTGTTCGAGGCGCGCTAAACTTTGCCGATGCGCTTGGCTTGTCCAAGCCACCACCAGATCGGGGCGCAGGGCAAGCAGGCGTTCTAAATCGATGCGCGTTGCGCGTGCAACTTTTGGCAAGGATTGCGCCGCTGCGGGATAATCGCTGAATTCAGACACACCCACCACTTGCGTACCAGCGCCGGCAGCGAAGAGTAGTTCGGTGATGTGCGGGGCGAGACTGACAATGCGTTGTGCCGGTTGACGTAGCAGGATCACGCGTCCGGCGCTATCCGTTGCCTGTCGTGGCTGGGCCCAACATGGGGTAAGCAGCACAGTGAACGCAACAAATAACAACCAACGACAGCGTATTCGATTCATCTGGGCATTCTATCGAGCCTTCGCCCTGTGGCGAGGGCGGTTTGCGCAGCACAGTGACGCGCGCAGGATGCGGACGCAACGTCAGCCCATCACAACCCCATCGGCGCACTGGTGTATGGTGCGTGCATGCTAAAAGATGCGCTGCCTATCCAATCGATGCGTCGGGCGTTGGTGATTAAGCTTCGACATCATGGCGACGTGTTGTTGAGCGCGCCGGTGTTGTCGGCACTGAAAGCGCAAGCCCCCGAGTTGCAAATTGATGCGCTGGTGTACGACGACACCGCCGCGATGCTTGCAGCGCATCCGGCGCTCAGTGTGTTGCACACGGTCGGTCGACGTTGGCGCGATCTAGGTTTGCTCGGACGTATATGCGCGGAGTGGCGATTGTTTTTTGCGTTACGTGCGCGTCAGTACGATTTGCTGGTGCATCTGACCGAAGCACCGCGGGGTGCATGGCTGGCGCGAACGTTGGGAGCGCGTTGGTCAGTTGCGCCACAGGTGCCGGGTCGAGGGCGGTTTTGGCGTCGTAGTTTTACGCACTACTTTTCGGTGTTACGTAATGGACGCAGACACCAAGTTGAGCTGAATTTGGATGCGCTCCGACGCATTGGATTGCAGCCCACGCTTGCGCAACGTCGTGTCCACATTGTGGCGGGCGATGCTGCAGAACGCGAAGTCGCTCAACGCTTACAACACGTCGGACTCGCAGCCAAATCGTTTGTACATCTTCATCCAGCATCGCGTTGGCAATTTAAGTGTTGGTCAGCAGAAAAAAACGCGCAACTGATTGACCAACTCGTGGCACGAGGTGAACGTGTGCTAATTACGGCTGCACCAGATGCCACCGAACAAGCGTTTGTTGAGACGATTCTGGCGCGCACGCAGTCCCCGGTGATCAATTGGGCGGGCACCCTCAGCATCAAACAATTGGTGGCGTTGGTGGCACAAGCCAAGGTGTCGGTGTGTGTGGATTCCATGCCACTACACGTGGCGAGCGCGACCAGCACACCAGTCGTTGCTTTGTTTGGTCCGAGCGGCGATCAAGAGTGGGGACCTTGGATGGTGCCGCATGCGGTGGTGACCAGCGATCACACGTGTCGTCCGTGTGGTCAGGATGGCTGTGGTGGCGGCAAAGTCAGTGATTGTTTAGAGCAACTCGATGTGGCACGAGTGATGCGTGCGGTGTCGCGGTTGATCGACACACCTTGAGCGCTAGGCCAGGCACTGCGCACCGAGTTGCGCTGATTCGACAACGCTACAACCCATATGGAGGCGCCGAGCGATTTGTGCAGCGGGCGTTGGACGCGTTAACGCGTGAAGGCATTGAAGTGACTTTGCTGTGTCGGCGTTGGAGTACGCCAGATCGCAACACTGTATTGCGTACATGGAAAGTGAACCCTTTTTTTATTGGGCGTTTATGGCGTGATATTGGGTTTGCACGGGGCGTACAACAAGTTCTAAAGAAGCATGCCTTCGATCTCGTGCAATCACACGAACGCATCCCGGGCTGTACGATTTATCGCGCGGGTGATGGTGTGCATCGGCAGTGGTTGGCGTACCGTGCCGCGGCAGCAGGTTGGTGGCGTCGGTTGGGCGATGTACTTAATCCTTGGCATCGTTATATTTGCGCGCAAGAAAAAGCATTGTTCGAGCATCCGCAATTACGCGCGGTGATCTGTAACTCGCAGATGGTGGCGAAAGAAATTCATCGCGAATTCAACCTTCCCGCTGCACGTTTGCATGTCATTTATAACGGCGTGGATTTGTCCGCCTTTCATCCGCAAGTGCGTGTGCAACGACGACAAACCGCACGCCAGCAATTCTCTTTATCACCGACGGACACGGTATTTGCATTTGTCGGTTCGGGTTTCGCGCGCAAGGGATTAAAAGAACTCCTGCAAGCGCTAGCCTTACACAGCGACTCATCACAGCTCTTGGTGGCGGGTGTGGATCGACATCAGCGGCGTTTTGCCGCGCAAGCCAGCGCGTTGGGTTTGCGCAATCGCGTGCATTTTTTAGGTGGCGTGGATGCCGTGCAAGCGGTATATGCAGCTGCTGATGTGCTCGTATTACCCACACACTATGATCCGTTTCCCAACGTGGTTCTAGAGGCACTTGCTATGGGCTTGCCAGCGATTGTGAGTGATCAGTGTGGTGCGGCTGAGGTCATCGTGTCAGAAAAAAATGGCCTGATTGTTCCTGCGCGAGATGTGCATGCACTTGCAGTAGCGATGCAGCGGTCAAGCCAAACCACATGGTCTAGTGAAACCGTACGTGCCAGCGTGCTTGAATTTAGCATCGAGTCGATGGCAGAAAAAATGCACGCGCTATATCAAACACTACTCAACGAGCAAACGTTGCGTATCCAAACACCGCAAGTCGCACCGGTATAATTGGTGTGATCGTGCACGACCGCGCATTTTGGAAATAACCCCCATGATTTTAGTCACCGGTGGCGCAGGGTTTATCGGCGCAAATTTTGTCCTCGATTGGCTCGGCACCACGCAAGAGCCCGTGGTTAATTTGGATCTACTCACCTATGCCGGAAATTTGCATAATCTCGATGCGTTACGAGACGACGCACGCCATGTGTTTGTGCGTGGTGATATCTGTGACCGCGCGTTGGTTCAAACGCTACTCACCACGCACCGGCCGCGTGCGATCGTGCACTTTGCTGCCGAAAGCCATGTCGATCGATCGATTCATGGCCCGGATGCGTTTATCCAGACCAACGTGGTCGGCACGTTCTCTTTACTGGAAGAAGCGCGTGCTTACTGGAGTGCATTATCTGGCAGCGAACAACAACAGTTCCGATTTCTGCATGTCTCGACGGACGAGGTGTATGGCAGCTTAGCGCCGCACGATCCGGCCTTTAGCGAAACTACACCATATGCACCAAATAGCCCCTATAGCGCCTCAAAGGCTGGCGCAGACCATTTAGTGCGTGCGTATCACCACACATATGGTTTGCCTACCTTAACCACGAATTGTTCGAACAACTACGGCCCGTTTCAGTTCCCAGAAAAACTCGTGCCGCTGATGATTCATCACGCATTATCTGGCCAGTCGTTGCCCATTTATGGCGATGGAAAAAATGTGCGCGATTGGTTGTATGTAGGCGACCATTGCGCAGCCTTACGCGTGGTGCTCGATCAAGGCCGTGTGGGTGAAACCTACAACATCGGCGGGCGAAGTGAAAAAACCAATCTCGAGGTTGTGCATACGTTGTGCGAGTTACTGGAACAGATGCAACCGCATGCAACACGCCGTTATATTGATCTGATCACGTATGTAAAAGACCGCGCTGGACATGACCGACGCTACGCCATCAATGCAGAGAAAATTTTTAACGAATTGGGCTGGCAACCCAGCGAAACGTTTGCCTCTGGTTTTGCGCGTACGGTGCGCTGGTACCTTGAGAATCAAGCGTGGGTGAGCAATGTCACGAGTGGTGCGTATCGCAGTTGGCTCGATAAAAATTATCATGCATAAATCTGGCTAACGTCCAAGGAATTTAGTCTGTGGGATTTAGGCCTAACCACGCGCGACTCTCTTCCCAGCTGAACACGGGTAATTGGTTAAAGTTTTCATAAAAAAACTGAAACTGCTTGGTGGGTAATTCATGGAATCGATCATTTAATTTTGCTTTGGGATGTTTTAACCTAAACACACCAACGCCGTGATCAATCTTCAGAATTCTAAAATCGATATCCGGTGAGGTGGCCAGTTCAAAAGCTACTTTCCATACGTCACCTAACCAGCCACCTTGACCCAAATGAGGAATATGTTGTTCAAGCCAGTTACGCGGCAGCATGTCGTGCATAGCTATCCAGCCGCCATCACTTAAATGCTGAATTGAATTCATAATATCTAAGCGCACTTGTTCGTAGGTGTGTAAGCCATCAATAAACACGACATCAAATTTTTCATTATTTTCTGAGAAAAAATCATCCGAAGTTTTTCGAATAGTACCGCCAGATTTTGGATCAACACCTACCTTATGGTTACAAAACACCGATTGAAAAAGTGCATCGTCTGCGCAGCCAATTTCTAGGTAGTTGCAGTCTGGAAATTTAGATACCAACAGATTAACTAGCGCGATACGATTAAATCGTTGTGTTGTCCAATTCCAATCAAAAGTAGCGGGGTAGGAGTTATGCGCATATTTCTTGAGTTGCTGCTCATAAGCTTTGCGTTTTTTGTAGCGTGACCAAGCGGACATGGTTTTAAGCTCCAGCGTGTGAAGACAAAATTGTACACTTGAGCGTCTATAATCGCGCTTGATACACTCAAGACTAAAAAGTTGAGGTCGCGATAATGAAAGGCATCATCCTGGCAGGCGGTTCGGGTACGCGCTTATATCCAGTCACGCAGGTTGTGTCTAAGCAACTTCTGCCGATCTACGATAAGCCGATGGTGTATTACCCGCTGAGTACGCTGATGCTCGCTGGGATCCGCGAGATCCTGATTATTTCCACACCGCAAGATACCCCGCGATTTGAACAATTGTTGGGCGACGGGTCGCGTTGGGGTTTACAGCTCACTTACGCAGTTCAACCATCGCCCGATGGGTTGGCCCAAGCATTTTTAATTGGTCGTGATTTTATTGGCAATGATGCCTGCGCGTTGGTGCTTGGGGATAACCTCTTTTACGGCCATGATTTAAGCAAGCTCTTGCAGCAAGCCGCGCAACGCAAGCAAGGCGCTACGGTGTTTGCCTACCCGGTACAAGACCCCGAGCGCTATGGCGTAGTTGAGTTTGATGCGCAGGGTCAAGCGATCAGTTTGGAAGAAAAACCAACGCATCCGCGATCACGGCACGCGGTGGTTGGCCTCTATTTTTACGACAACAGCGTGGTGTCGATGGCCAGCGCGTTAAAGCCCTCCGCACGTGGCGAATTAGAAATTACCGATTTGAATCGTGCGTATTTAGTACGGGGCGATTTAAATGTCATTACCATGAGCCGCGGTTACGCATGGTTAGATACCGGCACGCATGAATCCTTGCTTGAAGCGTCGCGCTTTATCGAAACAATCGAGCGTCGCCAAGGACTAAAAATCGCCTGCCCTGAGGAAATCGCATTTCGCATGGGTTATATCGATCGCGCGCAACTAGAGCGCTTAGCTGCAGCGCTCGCGAAAAGTAGCTACGGTGCTTATCTCATGCAAGTCTTGGCCGAAACCCCGCACGCATGAAAATTTATCCGACGGATTTATCAGGGGTCGTGCTACTCGAGCCACAAGTATTTGGTGATGCGCGTGGATTTTTTTTCGAGAGCTATAACCAGCGCACCTTTGCTCAAGCCGTCGGCGCGGAAGTGACGTTTGTCCAAGACAACCACTCGCGTTCCGCGCAAGGAGTATTGCGTGGACTGCATTATCAAATACAACACACACAAGGCAAGTTGGTACGAGTGTTGCGTGGTGCGATTTGGGATGTGGCGGTTGATTTACGTCGCAGCTCTCCAAATTTTGGTCGCGCTGTTGGCTTTGAGTTATCTGAAGAAAAACAGCGGATGGCTTGGATTCCTCCAGGATTTGCGCACGGGTTTTTGGTGTTATCTGCTTCAGCAGACGTGCTCTATAAAACTACCGACTACTATGCGCCCACGCACGAGCGAGTGCTGCGATGGGACGACCCCGCGTTGGCGATTGCATGGCCTATTCAAGGTGTTGAGGTGCAGCTCAATGCACGTGATGCGGCCGGTTTGCCACTGAGCCAAGCGGCGACGTTTGCGTGAATATTTTATTGCTTGGTGCACACGGTCAAGTCGGCGCTGCATTAAGACCGCTACTGGCTTCACTGGGCACGCTCACAGCGTGGACGCGTGCTGATTTAGATTTGCAACAGCCTGCGCAAATTCGCGCACGCGTGTTGGAGGTTCGGCCGCAACTCATCATCAACGCCGCAGCCTACACGGCTGTGGATCGTGCAGAATCCGAACCGCACATTGCACATGCCATCAATGCAACCGCCCCTGCAGTGCTCGCTGCGGTGGCAAGCCAATGCGATGCATTGTTAGTGCATTACTCCACGGATTATGTGTTTGATGGCAACAAGACCACACCCTACCTTGAGGAAGATGCTGCGCACCCATTGAATGTGTATGGACAAACCAAATTAGAGGGCGAACGGGCGATTCAATCGAGTGGATGTCGTCATTTAATTTTTCGGACCAGTTGGGTGTATTCGGCGACAGGCCATAATTTTTTGCGCACGATTTTG
This sequence comes from uncultured bacterium, assembly GCA_963923385.1. Lineage (GTDB taxonomy): Bacteria > Pseudomonadota > Gammaproteobacteria > Burkholderiales > SG8-39 > SZAS-79. The sequence goes on from CAWUMP010000044.1 coordinate 12,344, forward strand.
CGCTTAGCGAAAACACAATCGCGTTTGCGTATTGTGGCTGATCAACAGGGTGCGCCCACAGCGGCACCGATGATTGCGCGACTTACACTGCAGGCGATTCAAGCGGTGCAAGCAGACACCCAACGCGCTGGTTTGTATCATCTCAGTGCAGCAGGGCAAACTACTTGGCATGGATTTGCGCAAGCCATTGTGCAAGCGGCAGGCTTCGATGTGCCTGTCGATACGATCACTACCTTAGACTATCCAACGCCTGCGCGTCGTCCGATGTATTCAGTGTTGGACCATCAACGCCTGCGTACACAGCTAGACTTGCGCCCCACCTCTTGGCAACTGGGATTGGAAGAGGTGATGGCTACGCTGGTTTGAACTGTTTGGGTAGTTGCGCCTGAACCGCTTGCGCGACGGTGGCAACCTCTAGCTCAGACACCACACCAGAGGGCGCAGCGAGCACTTGATGTGGGCTCGCCCAGGGTCGCCAGCGAGCCACGGGTGAATCACCAAACAAACAGACGAGGGGGACATGTAATCCCGCAGCAAGGTGCATCGCGCCACCATCGCTGCACACGAGTAAATCGCACACATCTAATGCGCCGATGAGTGCGCCCAGATCGGTGGTCGGCAAGCCCACGATGGATACCGTTTTGCTGTGCGAGAGAATGTGCGCAGCGAGGGCATCGTCGCCTGGATGTTGTGGATGATCCGTTGCGCCAGGCGACCACAATAACAACAGACGCGCGCGATGGGCCAGATGCAAGGTATGAATCAAA
>CAWUMP010000045.1:0-12938 GCA_963923385.1 uncultured bacterium
GCCGTAAAGTCGACGCCGTAGTGGCAGCGCCCCACTGCGTCTTGCGCTGCGGCGGCATAGTAACTATGCACAAAATAAAATCGACTGCCCGATTCAATGCCAGCCCACAACGGATGCGGACGACTGTGTGTCACTTGATTCCATCCCATATGCGGAATTTTTAAGCGTGGTATTTGACTGGGGACCGCCACAAAACGTTGTACACGTCCACTAAAAACGCCCAACCCTGGGGTGTCGCCTTCTTCACTGTGCTCAAACAGCATTTGTAGGCCGATGCAGATCCCCAAAAAGGGTTTGCGCTGCGTGGCTTCAATGACTGCGGCATCTAAACCACGCGCCTTGAGCTCGCGCATGCAATCGGGCATCGCTCCTTGACCAGGGACCACCACGCGATCGGCTGCGCGTACGTCCTGCGGGTCATCCACCACACGAATCTGCGCATGTGGCGCCACATGCTCTAGCGCCTTCGCAACAGAGCGTAAGTTACCCATTCCATAATCAACGACCGCGATTTTCATCTTGCACAAGCAATAACTACAGCTGCCCCTTGGTCGATGGGATCGTGCCAGCGGCGCGTGGATCGGGTTCGACCGCCATGCGTAGCGCACGTCCAAACGCTTTGAAGACTGTCTCGCACTGATGGTGCGCGTTATCACCACGCAGATTATCGATGTGCAATGTCACCAAGGCGTGATTCACAAAACCTTGGAAAAATTCATGTACTAGATCGACATCAAATTCGCCGACCATGGCACGTGAAAACTGCACCTGAAAGATTAATCCTGGACGTCCGGATAAATCCACGACAACGCGCGATAGCGCTTCGTCCAAGGGCACGTACGCGTGGCCATAACGACGCACACCAGATTTATCGCCAATCGCTTTCGCAAAGGCTTGGCCCAATGTAATGCCGATATCTTCGACGGTGTGATGGGCGTCGATATGTAGATCGCCGCTCGCCTCAATCTCGAGATCGATCATGCCGTGACGCGCAATTTGATCGAGCATGTGATCCAAAAAAGGAACGCCCGTTGTGAATTGGGCGTGACCCTGACCATCGAGATTGATCTTGGCGCGAATTTGCGTTTCACGCGTGTGGCGTTTTACTTCTGCGCTGCGCATGGGGTTCACTCCAAAGCGTGTTTAAGTGCACGAATCATTGCATTGTTTTCGTCTGGGGCACCAATCGTTAGACGTAAACAATTTTGTAATGACGGATGTCCGCCAGAAAAATCTTTCACCAACACGCCATCCGCTTTCATGGCGTTGAAGACACGTGTGCCACTACCTGGTACGCCATTGACTCGCACCAAAATAAAATTGGCTGCACTCGGATAAACGGTGAGGCCAGTCAAACCACGCAATAGCGGGGCGATTCGCTCGCGCTCAGTCAGCACACGCGCCGCCATGTCGTCTAAAACCGATTTATTTTCAAGTAAACGAATCGCGACGGCTTCAGTGAGCACGTTTAAATTAAACGGCGGACGCGTCTTGTTGAACTCAGCAATCCATTCACTCCGGCCCGCCAAGTAACCAAGACGTAATCCGGCTAAACCCACTTTGGACAGCGTACGCATCACCACCAACTGATCGAATTCATTGAGCCGCGACATAAAGCTCGCACCAGCAAACGGCTGATAGGCCTCATCAATCACCACCAAACCGGGTGCGGCACGCACGATCTTCTCAATGTCATCAAGCGCAAAGGCATTACCCGTCGGGTTGTTGGGAAACGCGATCCACACCAGCGCTGGCTGATGCTGTGCGATGGCTTGCAAAAACGCATCGACATCAATCGAAAAATCTTCGCGCAACGGCACACCAACAAACGGCAAACGATAAAAATTGGCCTGCATCTGAAACATCACAAATGAGGGCGATGGCGCCATCACCACCGCACCCTCACGCGCAACCGCGGCAGTGAGGTATTGAATGCAATCGTCTGAGCCATTACCAAGCACCACATCGCAACCAGCAGGCACCTGCATGGTTTGACGTATCAGCGCGCGCAAACGCTCTGCAGAGGGGATGGGATAACGATTGATCGCGACCCCAGCCACCAGCGCAGCAATGTCTTTGGCTAAGGCTTCAGGCAAACGATACGGGCTCTCCATCACATCGAGTTTGATGAGCCCCGATGCATCGGCGACGTGATACGCCGACATGGCTAACACCTCAGGACGAATCACCGAACGCACGCGACTCATTGCCGATACTCCGCAGAACGTGCGTGGGCTTGCAGGCCTTCGCCTTCAGCAAGCGTCACCGCAATCGGGCCCAGCGTGCGTGCACCTGCAGCAGAAATCTGAATCAAGCTAGAACGCTTTTGAAAATCATAGACGCCCAGTGGCGAAGAAAAGCGCGCCGTGCCGGCAGTAGGCAAGACGTGGTTGGGGCCAGCACAATAATCCCCTAAAGATTCCGAACTATAACGACCCACAAATACGGCGCCTGCATGATGAATCTGCGCCAGCCAATCATTGGGTTGGGCGATCGCCAGCTCAAGATGCTCGGGTGCGATTCGGTTTGAGATCGCGCAGGCTTGGGCAAGATCGCGCGTTTGAATCAAGGCGCCTCGTTGTTGCAATGAGGCTGCAATCACCGTTGCTCGTGGCATGCTTGGTAGCAAGCGCTGCATGCTCAGAGCGACGGCGTCGATATACGCAGCATCTGGGCAGAGCAAAATCGATTGTGCAATTTCGTCGTGTTCGGCCTGAGAAAATAAATCCATTGCCACCCAATCGGCCGGGACCGAACCATCTGCGATGACCAAAATTTCGGATGGGCCAGCGATCATATCAATGCCCACCACACCAAACACTTGGCGCTTTGCAGCGGCAACATAGGCGTTACCTGGACCGACAATCTTGTCCACGCGCGGAATACTTTTGGTGCCATACGCTAAGGCAGCGACTGCTTGCGCGCCACCGATCGTCAATACGCGATCTACACCAGCGAGTGCCGCCGCAGCCAACACCAAGGCATTGCGTTCACCACGTGGCGTGGGGCTCACCATGATGAGTTCACGCACGCCAGCAACTTTTGCAGGAATCGCATTCATCAAAACTGAAGACGGATACGCAGCTTTACCGCCTGGTACATACAAACCCACCCGATCTAACGCACTGATGCGCTGACCCAGGACCGTCCCATCGGCCTCGGCGTATTGCCAAGATTGCAGACGTTGGTGCTCGTGATATCGCTGTATACGTTCAGCCGCCGTGCGCAGCGCATGCGCTTGCGCGGTAGGGATTTCACGTAAGGCACGCGCGAGTTCTTCTTGACCGATATCGAGTTGCGCAACATCCGATACAGGCATGCCATCGAATTGCGTAGTGAGCGCGCACAGCGCCGCATCGCCCTCGTGCCGCACACGCTCAATAATCGCGCGCACCGACTGATCAATCGACGCGTCTTGTGCGGCTTCGTAACGCGTGAGTGCATCAAGCGCATCATCAAAACCTATTTCAGCAGCGTTGAGTTTGCGCAGCTTCATTGGCGGTCCTGCGTGGCCTTTGCAAATGCACCGATGATGGGTTGCAGTTGTGCTGGCCGCGTTTTCAACGCCGCTTGATTGACGATCAAGCGTGCCGACACGGGCATCACTTCTTCCACGGCGACCAAGGCGTTGGCTTTTAATGTGTTACCAGAGCTCACCAAGTCGACGATGGCATCCGCCAACCCAACAATCGGCGCAAGCTCCATGGAGCCGTACAAATGGATCAAGTCGACATGCACGCCCTTACGCGCAAAATGTTCACGCGCGGTACGGACATATTTAGTGGCGATACGTAACCGCGCGCCACGTTGCACTGCGCCCGCATAATCAAACCCGCGACGCACAGCGACCATCATGCGGCAAGTCGCAATACCTAAATCGACGGGTTGATATAAACCCGCACCACCGTGCTCATACAGGACATCCTTGCCGGCAATCCCAATATCGGCTGCGCCATGCTGAACATAGGTAGGGGTGTCCGAGGCGCGCACGATAATCAAACGCACATCGTCTCGGCTTGTACCAATCACTAATTTGCGGGATTGCTCCGGATCTTCAAGTGGCCGAATGCCAACGCGTGCCAATAAAGGCAGCGTTTCATCAAAAATACGACCCTTGGATAAAGCAATCGACAGCGCCGCAGGCATGGGCGTTTTGGCAACACTCACACCGACCGCGTGTGCTGTGCTGCAATTTAGAATTGGAGACTCGTTATTCTACCCGAAGCATTCGGTGCTCGAGGCACCAACCCGGCAACCGCACGCCAAAGGCTTAGCCAATCCGCTCGACCGTGGCGCCTAATGCCGTAAGTTTTTTCTCTAGCGACTCGTAGCCACGGTCTAAGTGATAAATCCGGTCGATGGTGGTTTGACCCTCAGCGACAAGTGCCGCCACCACCAAGCTCGCCGAGGCCCGCAAATCGGTGGCCATCACCGTTGCACCTTGTAAACGCGGCAAGCCGCGCACAACTGCGGTATGTCCCTGGATGTTGATGTCAGCACCAAGGCGCTGCAGTTCAAGGGCATGCATAAAGCGATTTTCGAAAATCGTCTCGGTGATCACGCCCGTGCCCTCTGCCACACAATCGAGCGCCATAAACTGCGCCTGCATGTCTGTGGCAAACGCTGGATAGGGCGCTGTGCGTAGGCTGACGGCTTTGGCGCGGCCATGCATTTTTAAATGAATCGATTGATCTGTACATTCAATCTGCGCGCCGGCTTCGCGTAATTTTTCTAGTGTCGCATCCAGCGTCTGCGGAGCAGCACCCGTTAAACGCACCTCGCCACCGGTCGCTGCAGCAGCAACCAAATACGTGCCCGTCTCGATACGATCGGGCATCACAGCGTAGCGCGCCGCGTGTAAATGTTGTACACCGACAATGCGTATCGTGTCGGTACCTACACCCTCAATCTGTGCGCCCATCGCTTGTAAACAATGCGCAAGATCGAGCACTTCAGGCTCTCGTGCAGCGTTTTCTAGCACCGTTTCGCCATCGGCAAGTGTCGCCGCCATCATCAGATTTTCTGTACCTGTCACGGTCACTAAATCCATCACGATGCGCGCGCCCTTTAAGCGAGTGCAGCGAGCGTGAATGTCACCATGCTCGACGCGAATCTGCGCGCCCATGGCAATTAAGCCTTTTAAATGTTGGTCCACTGGACGTTGCCCAATGGCACAGCCCCCAGGCAAAGAAACTTTGGCACGACCACAACGCGCAAGTAACGGGCCCAGCACAAGAATCGATGCGCGCATGGTGCGCACTAATTCGTAAGGCGCTTCAGGATGATGAATGTCTGCGCCATTTAAGGTCAAGTGCCCAGACTGCAGGGCACTGGCTTTCACTCCCATGCCCTCAAGCAACCGCGTCATCGTCACCACATCCATCAAGGCGGGGACATTTTCGAGCGTTAATGTTTCACCACATAACAACGCCGCAGACATGATGGGCAGCGCAGCGTTTTTCGCGCCAGAGATGTCGATGCTGCCATGCAGGCGAACGCCGCCGGTAATGCGGAGCTGACTCAAGCGGGCCGCCATTCCTCAGGCGTTAAGGTGCGCATAGATAACGCATGAATTTCTTCGCGCATGCGATCACCAAGTGCGGCATACACTAATTGATGGCGTTGAATACGCGTACGGCCAGTAAATGCTGCGCTCACCACAATCGCTTGAAAATGCTGCCCGTCACCATCGACTTCAACGTGCACACAGTCCAAGCCTGCCGCAATGCCTTTTTGAATTGAGTCTGGAGTCACCATATTAGTATCGCAGTTTATACCCAGTGCTTAAAAGTCGCAGGGTGAGCAGACATAACACGATCAAGGAACCAGCCACCACGCTCAAACTGTGCAGCACTGGCACATCTGAGACGCCAAAAAACCCATAGCGAAAACCATCGATCATGTAAAAAAACGGATTGAAATGGGAAAGCGTTTGCCAAAATGACGGCAAGGTCTGCATCGAGTAAAAAACGCCCGAAAGAAATGTCAGCGGCATGATAATAAAATTTTGGAATGCCGCGAGCTGATCAAATTTATCGGCCCAAATGCCTGCAATCAAACCCAGGGTACCTAGCAATCCCGCACCAAGGATAGCAAAGCCAAGCGCCCAAAGCGGTTGCTTCACTGGCAAATCCACAAACCACCAGGTGACCGCCAGTACACCGATCCCCACGCTCAATCCACGCACAATGGATGCAATCACATACGCAGAAAAAAACTCAACATAGGAAATTGGCGGCAATAAAACAAACACGATATTGCCTGTCACTTTAGATTGAATCAGGCTCGAGGAGCTGTTGGCAAACGCATTTTGCAGCACACTCATCATCACTAAGCCCGGAATTAAAAATACGGTGTAACCAATGCCGGGATACACCTGCACATGCGCTTCGAGTGCTTGGGCAAAAATAACCAAATACAGTAGCGCAGTTAAGACAGGCGCAGCCACCGTCTGAAAAGCCACCTTCCAGAAGCGCAGTAATTCTTTGCTCAGCAAGGTCAAAAACGGCGTCATGCTTGATGCCCCGTTAACCGCAAAAATACTTGTTCAAGATCAGGCGGACTGACTTCAAACTCACGCAACTGCACACCGGCCTCACGGAGCCTTGCCAATACTGGTTCGATTTGCGCGTGACTATCAAGTTGCAATTCAAGCCGACCACCAGGCTGTGAGACGCATTGTATTGTTCCAAAATCTGGCAGCTCGCCACCGGCAACGCCCAAGCGCAAGGTCAACCCAGAAAAACGAGCGAGTAAATTTTTAGTCGAATCGAGTGCTACTACACGACCCGACTTCAGCATGGCGATTCTGGCGCACAACATTTCGGCTTCTTCTAAATAGTGCGTGGTGAGCACAATCGTGTGACCGTCGCGATTTAGTCTTTGTACAAAGGCCCATAAGCCCTGTCGTAGCGCCACATCCACACCCGCAGTCGGTTCATCGAGCACAATGACTGGGGGTTTATGCACCAAGGCTTGCGCCACTAACACGCGACGTTTCATCCCGCCAGAAAGCGCGCGCATATTGACGTCGGCTTTTGAAGTGAGATCTAAGTGATGCATGATTTCATCGATCCACGCGGCGTTTTCACCCAAACCAAAATAACCAGACTGAAAACGTAAGGCCTCGCGTACCGTAAAAAATGGGTCGAACACCAACTCTTGTGGCACAACGCCTAATCTGCGTCGCGCTACGCGATAGTCGCGCACCACATCTGCGCCAAGGATAGATACTGAACCAGCGTCGGCTCGAGCAAGGCCCGCGATGATGCTAATGAGTGTCGTTTTGCCTGCACCGTTGGGTCCAAGCAAACCAAAAATTTCGCCCTCAGCGATTTCAAGACTGACATCATCAAGCGCTTGTAAACCGCCAAAGCGTTTACAAACGTGTTCAATACGAAGGGCTGGGGGCATGGGCTGGTGTGTGGCGCCAATCGGCGCGCGGCATTAATGCGAGAGGCTGGGTGCACCCAATAGTTCAGTGACGCCATACAACTCGGCCATCACACGCATACCTTGTGGCATTTGCGTGATCGCTAGGGTTCGACCCGCAGCGCGAGCGGCACGGATCCAGCTTAAGGTTGCCGCGATCAACGAAGAATCGAGCGCGGACACCGCGGACAAATCAAGTGTGTGCGCACCTGCCGCAACATGCACCAAACCCTCTTTCATGACAGCCGCAACGTTTTGCAAAGTGACCGCGCCCGCAAGCCGCATACATCCGGCCTCGAAGTGAATCATTTGCGCTCAGCGCGTGGCGCCGGACCTTTGTTTTTGCTTGCCAAGCTTTTGATCAAGCCATCAACACCGTTGTTACGGATTTCATTGGCAAACTCAGTGCGATAGTTAGCCACCAAACTCACCCCTGCAACGCGCATGTCATAGACCTTCCAACCGCTTGCGGATTTGGCCATGTCGTAATCAAGTGTGACGGGTTCCGCACCACGTTGAATGATGCGTACCTGCACCGTCACATCGGTGTCAGTCGGCTTAGCGCGCAGCGGGCGAAAATCGAATTTCTGATCACGGTACGAGGCCAAGGCGCTCGAGTAAGTACGCACAAGGAGGGTACGAAACTCATCGGTCAGAAGTTTCTTTTGTTCGGCGTTGGCTTTGTCCCAATTGGTTGCCACCGCTAAACGGGTCATCGCCGTAAAGTCAAAATGCGGCAAAACTTTTGCCTCAATCAACTCAACCATACGCTTTTGATTACCCGATTGCAGCTCTTTATCTTTGCTGATCAGCTCGATCACTTCCAGCGTGACATTTTTCACTAAGGTGTCAGGCGGAAGTGTTTCTTGTGCTTGCGCGGATAAGCTCAGCAATCCGAAGACGACAGCAAGCAGGAATTGTTGAAGGCTAAAACGAGAGATCGATAAAGACAGGTTCATTGGGCAGGCTCGGTACGTGGCGGTGTGCCATCGTAAATTAAGTTACGACGGCGCTGCAGATAAGCGTCCCGCTCAAACACATATTTATCTAACGCCGCTTCCTCAAGAACGCGGCTGGCATCTAACAAATTCGCGCGCAGCGACACCATGTTAGTCACGATCAAGGTGTTACGTGTCGGTACAGGGGTGTAACGCATGATCGGGTCGACATAAATATCGATGGCGCGACCAAACGAATCGCGCACCGTTGCGGGTCCGAGCAGAGGCCAAATGACATAAGCGCCATCCCCAACGCCCCAGCGTCCAAAAGTTTGGCCAAAATCTTCGTTATGTTTGTCCAGGCCCATATCCGAGGCCCAATCGATTAAACCAAACACGCCAACCGTGCTATTGACCAATACCCGAGACCAATCACTCACGGTATCGCCAGGCTTGCCTTGCAGCAGGTTGTTAAAGCCGATGTAGAGATCTTCAACGTTCGAGAAAAAATTGCGCACACCAACGCGAGCAAATTCGGGCACAACGCCGCGGTAGGTTGTGGCCACGGGCTTCATCACCGTTTCGTCGATACCTTCATTGAGACTGTAAACCGCACGATTCAAACCCTCGAGAGGGTCGCGTGGATCAGCCACATCGCCAGTCGCTGCGCAGCCCGTGAGCACGAGCACCACACAGCATGCCAAAAGACGCCCAACAAAGCTCAAGGTTTGCTTCGCTACGTTCACTTACTATCCTTACCTTCTTGCGCTTTGTTGAACATGAATTGGCTAATTAGATTTTCTAAGACCACTGCCGATTGCGTTAACTTGAGTCGATCGCCATTTTTAATCATGGTCGGATCACCACCGGCCTCAAGGCCGATGTACTGCTCACCAAGCAAGCCCGAAGTCAAAATTTTTGCTGCGGTGTCTTTGGGAAACTGAAAACGCGAATCAATATTTAGGGTGACGACCGCTTCAAAAGATTCGTTGTCAAAGCGCACATCGGTCACCCGACCCACCACCACCCCGGCACTTTTAATCGGCGCCCGGACCTTTAACCCGCCGATGTTAGCAAAATTGGCCTGAATCTGATACGACTCCGCCGTGGAAAACGAGGCGAGATTGCCGACTTTGAGGGACAAAAACAACAGGGCAATTAAGCCCATTGCAACAAATACGCCGACCCAAAGGTCGATCATCGAACGGTTCATTTGGCATTTCCTCCAGTAAACATCAGCGCCGTCAGCACAAAATCCAGGGCCAGAATGGCCAGCGACCCAGTCACTACGGTGCGGGTGGTCGCTCCAGACACGCCTTCTGCGGTCGGCGGTGCGTCATAGCCCTCAAAAACGGCAATCCAAGTGACCGCAATGCCGAACACCACACTTTTGATCACGCCATTCATCACATCTTGACGAATATCGACTGCAGCCTGCATTTGTGACCAAAAAGCACCTGGATCGACGCCAATGAGCTGCACACCAACCAAATATCCACCAAAAATACCCATCGCCGAAAACAAGGCTGCTAGTAGGGGCATCGAAATCACTCCGGCCCAGAATCGTGGGGCAACCACACGAGCGATTGGATCGACCGCCATCATTTCCATGGCAGAAATTTGCTCGGTGGCTTTCATTAAGCCGATTTCCGCGGTGATCGCGCTACCAGCGCGGCTCGCAAAAAGGAGTCCCGCAACAACCGGACCGAGTTCTCGCACTAAAGACAGCGCAACCAACACCCCGAGTGCTTCGGATGACCCGTAGCGCTGCAAGGTGTCGTATCCCTGCAATCCCAGCACCATGCCCACAAACAAACCAGAGACCAAAATAATGATGAGCGAAAGCACACCAGCGAAATACACCTCGCGTATGGTCAGGCGAAAACGCTGAAATGCCGTACCAGAATGCCAAAGTAAATAAATAAAAAAGCGGCTGGCTACACCCAAACGTGTCAATCGACGTGTGACTGCGTTGCCAAGTTGCGTGAGGGTGTGACGAATGGCGTTCATCTTTATGCCGCCTTGGGTACCGCAAGATCCGACCAATAATCGGCTGCGGGATAATGAAAGGGCACCGGGCCGTCGGTTTCGCCTCGCACAAACTGTCGGACATAAGGCACTCCAGAGGCACGCACAGCCTCAGCGGTACCTTCGGCAATAATGCGGCCACCAGAAACAAAATAAATGTAATCGACGATTTGCAATGACTCCTCCACATCGTGCGTAACGATGATGGAGGTGGCGCCCAGCGCGTCATTCAGCCGACGAATCAGACGCGCAATCACACCCAAAGAAATTGGGTCTAAACCTGCAAACGGCTCGTCATACATGATCAATGCCGGATCCAATGCAACGGTGCGCGCCAAAGCCACGCGGCGCGCCATCCCACCAGAAAGCGATGAAGGCATGGCGTGCGCAACCCCACGCAAACCCACTGCGTCCAACTTCATTAACACCAAATCGCGAATCGCGGACTCTGGCAAGCCGGTATGCTCGCGCAACGCAAACGCCACGTTGTCGTACACCGACATGTCGGTAAACAGCGCGCCAAACTGAAACAACATCCCCATGCGTCGACGCATGCGGTACAAGCCCGCCGTATCCAATTGGGTGGTGTCCACACCAAACACCCGGGCCACGCCAGCCGTTGGCCGAATCGACCCGCCGATCATGCGAAGAAGCGTGGTTTTGCCGCAACCTGACGCGCCCATAATCGCGACCACTTTGCCGCGCGGAATACGCAGACTCACCTCGTGCAAGATGGGTCGCGTGTCGTATGCAAACGACAGCGACTCGATTCGCACCACATCGGACTCAAGGGAGGGGTTCAGCATTGATTGATCCAAATTAACAATCGATTTTACTCGACAGTTAGGCTGCGCGCGCACCCAATTCACCGTCATTACACAGGAATACGCCGCCCAGTTCACACAGAAACACGGCGTTTTGGCATATATTCACGATCAATCCCTGCGCCGCCCTGCGGACGCACCCTTTCGGCGCAACAACAAGGCGTTTGCTGTGAGTACTTATCTAACCCTGTTTGGGCTACGTGAATCGCCATTTCGCCCAGCGACGCACGTCGGTCGTTTTTGTTCCGAAGCCGAACGTGGCGCGATCCTGCGTGCGTTGGAATACGCCATCACACAAGACGAAGGCGCCATGAAGCTCACTGGCGCGTCTGGCGCGGGCAAAACCATCCTCGCGCAAAAATTAATTCAAGTGCTTGGCGAACGCGTGGACTGCGTGTATCTCAGTGCCAGCGACTTTGCCAAAGGTGAATTCTTACCGGCGTTGGCCAGCGAGCTAGGACTGGCCCTGCCCGAACGTCGCACCGGCGGGCGCTTACGCGAATTGCAAGCCCACTTCATTCAGCGTTTTGCCACCGGGCGTCACTTGCTGATCCTGATTGATGACGCGCACACCTTGCCTGAGACAGCGCTAGAACAAGTCAGACAGCTGATGCAACTCGATTCGGGTCCAACACGCTTGTTTCATCTTGCGCTGTTTGGCCAACCCGAACTGGATGTCTTGCTTGAAAACCCCAGCACTCGGCAACTCAGAGAACGAATCACGCACAGTTTTAAACTGCGCGCGCTCGAACGCGACGAGGTTGCACGATACTTGCAATATCACTTGCGCGCCGCCGGGTATCGCGGGGCGGATATTTTTGGTGCCGCCGCGGTCAGTGCGATTGCGCGCACCTCTGCGGGTCTTCCTTTACGCATTGATTTACTCGCGGATCAGTGTTTGCATGCAGCGCATGCCAATGCTGTACGCACGATTGGTGAACGCGAACTACGTAGCGCCATACATGATGCGAATTTTGGCGATGTCATCACGCCGCCTAAAGGTCGTTGGCCTCAACAATGGCTGGTCCTTGGCACCATGCTGGTGTGCTTACTCACTGTGTTTGGGACGGGACTGTGGTGGCTACGTCAAGGCGCGCAAGATCGCCCGAGCACAATGGCGTCACAAGAGATACGCGAGAACGCGACAAAGGAAACGCCTACCGCAGCAACACCAGCCATAAACGTCTCTGCACCGAGCAGCACACCGACGGAAGAAAAAGCATCACGCCTCACGCCAACCGCGCGCGAGCGTTTTAACAACTTTGATACAGGCGGTAGCAAACCATTGCGCGATCGCATGCTCGCCACCCGCGATACTTTAGATCGCACGCCAGACGCATACTTCACCATCGAGCTATACACCGCCGACACCCTAGACTCCGGTCGACTCGATCGTTTTCTTGGACGCGCTAAAGCGCTGGTGAATACCAACGAGATCATGCTGATTCCACTGGCACCGAATCAGCGTCACAAACTACTCGCGACGTATGGTGTGTATCCAACACGCGAAGCCGCACTAGCAGCCGCACTAACGTTACCCAATAAATATCGCGAAGCATTTGCACTCGAACCGAAAAATTTCGCACAAATACGTCAAGAGTTGTAGATAGCGCCGTGCAACGCGGCGTTCGGTTTTTCATACATGCTATGGTCAAAGCAAGTTTCTTTGGGCCTGCTTTTCTTTTAGATACCTTCCTTTTAGGTGCTTTCCTTTTAA
>CAWUMP010000046.1:0-12682 GCA_963923385.1 uncultured bacterium
GTCCCCAAGGGGTTAGATCAAGTGCAATGAGATCCCAATCACGTACGTATTGCGCTTCACCTTCGGGAATGTAAACCCGACAACCAAACGCACGCACTAACGCGGCGTTACCGCCCACGTGATCGGAGTGACAGTGGGTGTTGAACAAATGCGTGATTGGGCGTTGCTCGGCGGCTTGTGCCACCAAGGCAACTGTTTGTTCGCGGTGTTTGACGTAGCCAGAATCAATGACGCTGGCGCTCACGCCGTCGTGTAACACCACCACGTTACTTGAAAGCCAACCGCGTTCAATCACACGCAACGTTGGCGGTAATTTCATCACGCCCACTTCATCACGTGATCAGTAGTGGCCCAAGCGCCTCACGACGCGCAGCGACTTGTGCCAGTACATGGTGTTTTTCTGCATCATCTAATACCGCCCAATCGCCAATTTCATCGAGTGTGCGATAACACCCACGGCACACACCGAGCGCTTCGTGCATGCGGCAGACATTGATGCAAGGTGAGTTCGGTTCGGCGGTGGGTTGCATCGGTTGCGTTGCGCTCTAGAAAAAAATGCAGTCGGTCAGTTTAAGCTAAGACGAATAATGCAACACCTTCTTGTACGACTGCACCTACTGAAAAATGTAAGGCTGCAACAGTACCCGCGTGTGGCGCAGTAATGGTGTGTTCCATTTTCATGGCTTCAAGCACCATGAGTGGCGCACCTGCATTGACGACCTCACCTACGGCGGCATGTATAGCGATAATTTTGCCAGGCATCGGTGCGGTGCATGCGCCAAGGCTCGAGGTAGAAGACCCATCCAACGATGGCAACTTTAGACGCACACGCCATTGCTGTGCATCGATAAACACATGCCAATCGTATGCCGGTAGAGCATCCGTAATGTCATGAACGGCGATCACATGACCGCGTACGGTTTGATCACCATACTGCACTTGATAAGCCTGTCGTTCTTCGGCGGTTCCATTGAGTGCAAGCACGTTGTTATCTACATGCAGCGCTATCTGTCCGGTAGTGTCGGTGATGACACGAATATGCGTCTCAAGTTCTGCGCAGACGAACGAGAGATCTTGTTGCGCAGTCGCGTTTAATCGCCAGCCATGCACACGCGCCCACGGCGAATATCGATCAGTGCTGCGCTGCGCCTGTTGCTGTCGTCGGTGTGATTCAGTGTGTAAAAAAGCCCATGTACATAAAGCAACCACAGCGGTTGGTAATGGAGTGACCATGGGTTGCAGGGTGGCTGATTCACGCGCAATCAAGCCGGTGTCGAGCGCAGCATTTTTAAAAGCGGGGCACTGCGTTAAGCGCGCAAGAAAATCAAGGTTATTGATCAATCCAGCAACGCGTGTTTGACCGAATGCATGTTGTAGACAATCAATCGCTGCAGCACGATCCGCGGCATGCACAATCAGTTTTGCCATCATCGGATCGTAATGTGCGCTCATCACATCACCTTCATCGATGCCACGGTCGATGCGGATGCCCTCGCCGCTGGGTAGGTCAAGCTGTGCGATGCGTCCCGTTTGCGGTAAGAAATCACGCGTAGGGTCTTCGGCGTAGATGCGGGCTTCGATGGCGTGACCATGTTGACGAATTTCGTGTTGTAGACAAGGTAGCGCCTCACCTGCGGCAACACGTAATTGCCATTCCACCAAATCGAGACCAGTAATCATTTCGGTCACCGGATGCTCAACCTGTAAGCGCGTATTCATTTCCATAAAATAAAACGCGCCGTCTTGCGTAGAAATAAATTCGACCGTGCCTGCACCCACATAATCGATGGCTTTTGCAGCGCGCATCGCGGCGTCATACATGGCTTGGCGTTGTGCGGTACTGAGCCCAGGGGCTGGCGCTTCTTCGATGACTTTTTGGTGGCGTCGCTGAATCGAGCAATCGCGTTCAAACAAAGACACCACGTGCCCTTGCGTGTCGGCAAAAATCTGCACTTCAATGTGTCGTGGATGTTGTAGATAGCGCTCGAGTAAGACGCTGTCATGCCCAAATGCAGATAAGGCTTCACGGCGACAATGCGCTAGTGCGTCAACAAAGTCCTCGGCACGTGTGACGACACGCATGCCTTTTCCACCCCCACCTGCACACGCTTTAATGATCAGTGGATAGCCCACACGCTGGGCTTCGCCGAACAGGGCTTGCGTGGTTTGCGCTTCACCGTGATAACCGGGCACCACCGGCACGCCGGCTTGCACCATGCGTGCTTTCGCGGCAGCTTTGTCACCCATGGCGGCAATAGCGTGAGGTGCTGGTCCAACAAAGACCAAGCCCGCATCAAGACAGTCTTGCGCAAAAGCGGCTTGCTCGGACAAAAAACCATAGCCCGGATGAATCGCTTGTACACCACTCATTTTTGCGGCGTTGATGATGCGTGCACTATTGAGATAACTGTCACGCGCGCTCGCTGGACCAATAGCGATGGCCTCATCGGCCAACCGCACGTGACGCGACTGCCGATCCGCTTCGGAAAAGACGGCGACCGTATGGATACCTAAACGCTGCGCTGTGCCAATAATGCGACAAGCGATCTCACCGCGATTGGCGATGAGTAGTTTGCTAAACACGTGTACGTTTTTGTTTGCTGCGTACGTGACGTTTGCTCGGCGATGGCTTAGATTTTTTTGCCGGTGTTACTTTGGAGGTTGTTTTTTTAGAGGCCACTTTTTTGGCTACCGCAGGCTTGGCTTTTACGGTGCGCATCCAAGCCGGCTCACGCTTTTCTAAAAAGGCCGAGACCCCTTCGCGGCCTTCGCGTGACGCACGAATACTGGCAATCCGTTGTGAGGTGTCGCGCACTAAAGCTTCATCGATACGGCGATCTGCAACATCACGTATCAGCGTTTTTATTTGTCGTAGCGCTTCTTTACCACCGGCGATCACGTGACCAAGCATGGCGTTGATTTCATGATCGAGTTCTTCGGGCTGACACAATTCGGTGAGTAATCCCAGTCGATACGCTTCGGCAGCATCAAAGCGCTCGCCAGTTAAAAAGTAACGATGCGCAGCGCGCTCACCCATCGCACGGATCACATAAGGACTCACGGTGGCCGGTGACAAACCGAGTTTAGATTCAGTTAATGCAAACACCGCATCGGGTGTGCCCACAGCAATATCACACGCAGCAACCAAGCCCGTGCCGCCGGCAAACGCGGGGCCATGAACGCGCGCAATGGTTGGTTTGCGCATGTGGTACAGCGTGTACATCATGCGGCCCAATCCCATGGCGTCATTAAAATTTTGTTTCTCTGAAAAACTAGCCATGCGCTTCATCCAGTTTAAGTCGGCACCGGCACAAAATGCGCTGCCATTACCCATCAAAATCATGGCGCGGATGCTGTCATCTTCGTCGATCTCGCGAAATGCTTGCGTCAGATTCGCGATGAGTTTGTCATCAAACGCATTACGAACATCTGGGCGATTGAGCGCAACGATAGCGCATTGGTTACGTACGCTGACTTGAAGATTAGATTCGGCCATAAGGGGTTTTCTCAAAAAAGTGGGGGGCGTGATAAAGCAAAAGCACTACATACGAAACAGTCCAAATTTAGTTTCTTGCATTGGCGCGTTGAGTGCCGCTGAAATACTTAAGCCCAACACTTGACGAGTTTGTGCAGGATCGATGATGCCGTCGTCCCATAAACGAGCTGACGCGTAATAGGGATTGCCTTGCTGCTCATATTGATCGAGTAGCGGTTGTTTAAATGCAGCTTCTTCCTGCGCTGACCAATCACCGCCGCGTGCGGTGATGCTATCGCGTCGAACAGTGGCCAAAACGCTCGCGGCTTGTTCACCACCCATCACAGAGATGCGTGCGTTGGGCCACATCCAAAGAAACCGCGGATCAAATGCACGGCCGCACATACCGTAATTGCCTGCACCAAATGAACCACCAATAATGACCGTAAACTTAGGTACGCGCGCGGTTGCTACTGCGGTGACCATTTTGGCGCCATCGCGTGCGATGCCACCCGCTTCATATTTTTTACCGACCATATACCCGGTGATGTTTTGCAGAAACAGCAGTGGAATATTGCGTTGACAACATAGCTCGATGAAGTGCGTGCACTTCAATGAGGATTCAGAAAATAAGATACCGTTATTCGCAATCACCCCAATGGGATAACCATGCAGATGGGCAAAACCAGTCACCAGTGTGGTGCCGTAGTTTTGCTTGAATTCGTCTAAGACCGAGCCATCGACAATCCGGGCAATGACTTCGCGTACATCATAGGGTTTGCGCGGATCGCTCGGAATCACGCCGTACAATTCTTCGGCGCAATAGAGCGGTTCGCGGGGTTCACGTATCGCCAGCGTAATATTTTTTTGTCGATTTAAATTGCCAACGATTTGCCGCGTGAGGGCCAAGGCATGCGTATCGTTTTGCGCTAGATGATCTGCAACGCCAGAAATACGCGTATGCACCTCAGCGCCACCGAGTTCTTCTGGGCTGACCACTTCGCCGGTGGCCGCTTTGACCAGTGGTGGGCCGCCTAAAAAAATCGTGCCCTGATCTTTCACAATAATCGATTCATCCGACATGGCCGGCACATACGCACCACCAGCGGTGCAAGAGCCCATCACACAAGCAATTTGTGCAATACCGGCGGCGGACATAGTGGCTTGATTAAAAAAGATGCGGCCAAAATGCTCACGATCAGGAAACACTTCATCTTGTGCAGGCAAATACGCGCCACCAGAGTCGACTAAATAAATGCAGGGCAAACGGTTTGCGAGCGCGATTTCTTGTGCACGTAAATGCTTTTTGACCGTGATTGGATAGTAGGTGCCACCTTTGACGGTCGCATCATTGGCAACGATCATGCATTCTTGCCCGTGAATGCGACCAATACCGGTCACCAGGGATGCGCTGGGCACTTCACCGCCATACATCCCCCAAGCGGCCAGCTGTCCGATTTCTAAAAATGGCGTGCCCGGATCAAGCAAGGTATGGACGCGATCACGCACCAGTAGTTTGCCGCGCGCCAAATGTTTTTCGCGTGCAGTGGTATCGCCACCCAACGACACTGTCGCGACATGCGCTTTTAGCTGTGTGACCAGGGCCTGCATGTGCGCCACATTGGTTTGAAATGGGGCGCTGTCCACATCCAGCGTCGATTTAAAAACGGCCATGAAATTTAATTAGCTTTTGTTGTGCGTTTGTACAGCGGCAGATTTTTCTGCAGCCGGTCGACCGGCTTTTTTCCAGGTACCGAAGCCCCCTTCGAGGTGATACACATTGGCCAAGCCCATCTCGCTTAAGGTGGCGGCCGAGAGCACGGCACGCCAATCAGCAGCGCAATACAAAATAAAGCGCTTATTGGGTTGTTGTTCAAATACGGGTTTGAAATACGGGCTCTCTGGGTCGACCCAAAACTCAAGCATGCCGCGTGGGGCATGAAAGGCACCAGGAATCATGCCGTCACGCTCGAGCTCGCGGACATCGCGGACATCGACAAACACCGTATTGGGATCATTGAGCGCAGCGTGTGCAGCGTCTGCAGAAATACCGAGTGAGCGCGCTTGTGCCTCAGCGATCAGCGCTTGATACCCTTTTTTTAGTGTCATATTAAAAACCTCCAGTGGCAAGCCATTGCGCAATTTGTTCTAAGCGGTCTGCACCCCAAAACGGCTCGCCGTCGATGATGACATACGGCGACCCAAAGACGCCGCGTGCAATAGCAGTCTCGACTTCTTGTTTTGTGATGGCTTTGACAGCTTCGTCGTTGACGCCGGCAGTTAACGCATCCGGATCAATGCCCAGCGTACGCGCCACTTGAATGACTCCGTCGAGTTGGCTGATATTGATGTCGTCGACAAAATAGCTGTGCAGCAGCGCTTTGGCTAAGTCGACTGCGCGTAGTGGATCGCGTGTTTGTAACCAGTAAAACGCGCGTACTGCGGTCACGGTTGGGATTGGGAATTGTGACGGTAGTCGAAACGGTAAACCGAGATAACGTGCCGAACGCGCAAAATCTCGCGCCGCATAATCGCCTTTTAAAGGCACGTTCGGTAAGGGCTGCGCACCGGTGGTTTTAAAAATTGCACCGAGCAAAATCGGATGCCAACACACCCGGCGTTGATATTTACTGGCCAGCGCCTCGATTTTCATTGCCGCCAAATAGCCATACGGTGAAGAAAAATCTAGGTAGAAATCGATGACAGTGTTCACCTCTACTCCTTTTTCGTGCGGATGCTTCGTGCGTGGTCGATCGATCGTGCCACGCCCAGGCGTCGTTTTTAGATCTTGGTTATTTTAAGCTTGCGTGGCAATCGCCCGGCCAATCAGCATGCGTTGAATATCACTTGCACCTTCGTAAATTTTGCAGACACGCACGTCGCGCCAAATACGCTCGACCACAAAATCATTCACGTAGCCATAGCCACCGTGAATTTGCATGGCGTCAGAACACACCTGTTCGGCCATTTCAGAGGCAAATAATTTAGCCATGGAGGCTTCTTTTAAACACGGCTGACCGGCGTCACGTAATGCCGCCGCATGTAAATACAGTTGCCGGGCTGCCTCGATCTGTGTGGCGGCATCGGCTAAGCGAAAATTCACTGCCTGATGATCAATGATGGCTTGTCCGAAGGTGCGTCGCTCGCGCGCGTAAGTGAGTGCTGCATCGAGCGCGGCTTGTGCCATGCCAACCGCCTGCGCGGCGATGTTGATGCGTCCAGACTCTAAATTAGCTAGGGCAATGCGATAACCTTGCCCTTCACTACCCAGTAATGCATGCGCAGGAATTTGGCAGTTTTCAAAAATAATTTGTGCCGTATCCGATGCACGTTGACCGGTTTTTTCCTCAAGGCGAGCAACCTGATAGCCCGGCGTATGCGTCGGCACGATAAACGCACTGATGCCTTTTTTTCCAGCAAATTTGTCGGTGACGGCAAACACAATGGCGATGTCAGCGTTTTTGCCCGACGTAATAAACTGCTTCACGCCGTTGAGTACGTAGCCTTGTGCGTTTTTTTCGGCGCGCGTAGTGATGGCGCTCGCATCAGAGCCGGTCTGTGGCTCAGTTAAGCAAAACGCGCCAAATTGCTCCCCGCTCGCCAGTGGACGTAAAAAGGTTTCTCGTTGTGCATCGTGTCCAAAGCCCTGCACGATACCTGCCGCTAAATTGGTGACGGCGATGATCGTGGACGTTGCCCCATCACCATACGCAATGGCTTCAATGGCCAGTGCGAGTGCGGTGCTATCCATCCCAGCACCGCCCCACGTGTCAGCGATCGCGACGCCACCCAAGCCAAGTTTGCCTAAAGCGTGCAATGCCTCGCGCGGAAAGTGTTGCGTACGATCCCAATGTGCTGCGTGGGGGGCGAGTTCGCGTTGCGCAACTTGACGCACTGATTCAAACAGCAAGCGATGTTCTGCACCCAATATCATCAGACTTACCAGGGAATCGGCGTGCCGTCGTAATTTAAAAAACTGCCGTTCTGGGCGGGCGTGATATGGGCAATCGTTTGACGAATGCCACGCACGCTGGTGGCTACATCAATATCGGCACCGCTACCACCCATGTCGGTTTTGACCCAACCAGGATGAAACGTCACGCACGTTACGCCTTGTGGGCCCAATACCAACGACATGTCTTTGAGCACGGAATTCAGCGCCGCTTTACTTGCCCGATACAACCAACCCGCGGTGCCATCACGCACGCCCATCGAACCCATGCGTGAACTGGTCACCGCCAAGGTGCCGCGTCGCGCGACCAAGGCTGCGCCCACGGTGGCGCCCAATTGCATGGCGCCAAACACGTTGGTTTGCATCACGGCATTAAAGTCGGCGTGGCTAGGCGCTTCAAGTTTGGGTGTGCGTGGACCAAAAATACCTGCATTGATCAACGCCACATCTAAGGCCGTGTCGCCCAATTGTGCTTTGAGCGTGATGGCTGCATTGGCATCGGTCACATCAAGAATGTAGCCTTGCGCGCCGATCGATTCGAGTTGCGTGATGCCAGCGGCATTACGCACAGTACCGATCACCTGCCATTGCTCGGCGCGTGCTTGACGCGCCATTTCAAAACCAATGCCGCGCGAAGCGCCGATAATTAATAAAGTTTTCATGCGTGAGTCACTTTCATCGTCAAGTGTTCAAGAGAGTAGTTCAATGCCCATCGCGGTGGCTTCACCACCACCAATACATAAACTGGCGATACCACGTCGCCCGCCGGTTTGTCGTAACGCACCAATCAATGTCACCAAGATGCGTGCTCCCGAGGCGCCAATTGGATGACCCAGCGCACACGCGCCACCATGAATGTTGACTTTTTCGTGGGGGAGTTGATGTTCATGCATGGCGGCCATGGTCACGACTGCAAACGCCTCGTTGATTTCAAATAGATCGACCTCTTGCGTGCGCCAACCAGTTTTATCCAATAATTTACTGATGGCACCCACTGGGGCCGTCGTAAACAACGCCGGTGCTTGCGCATGTGTGGCGTGTGAGACCACCAAAGCAATCGGTGTCAGTCCAAGTGCTTCAGCGCGCGAGCGGCGCATCATGACCAGTGCTGCGGCCCCATCCGAAATCGAAGAAGAATTGGCCGCAGTGACCGTGCCATCTTGTCGAAATGCAGGTTTCAGCGAAGGAATTTTTGCAACATTGGCTTTAAACGGTTGTTCGTCTTGTTCGATGCGCGCGGCATGTTTTCCGCTGGTGTTGACCGCAGCAATCTCCCACGAAAATGCACCCGAAGTGTTGGCCTGTTGTGCGCGCTCAAGGGACGTGATGGCAAAGGCATCTTGCGCTGGTCGTGAAAAATGAAACTGATCAGCGCACGCTTCTGCAAAGGTGCCCATTAAACGACCCTTGTCGTAAGCGTCTTCTAAGCCGTCGTAAAACATATGATCGAGAATTTGTTGATGACCCATGCGATACCCTTCGCGTGCTTTAGGCATCAGATAGGGGGCGTTAGTCATTGACTCCATGCCGCCAGCAACAACAATTGCGCAACTATCTGCAGCGAGGAGATCGTGCGCGAACATCGCAGCTTTCATGCCGGAGCCACACATCTTGTTGATCGTGGTGCAGCCAGCAGATAACGACAGTCCAGCACCGAGGCTGGCTTGTCGTGCAGGTGCTTGACCTAACCCTGCGGGTAGCACGCAACCCATCACCACTTCTTCTACGAGCGAAGCGGCGAGTCCTGCGCGTTCGATTGCTGCACGAATCGCCACGGCACCAAGCTGCGGTGCAGTTTGATCTTTCAGTACACCTTGAAAAGCGCCCATCGGAGTGCGCGCTACAGACACGATCACCACTGGATCATTCAACATACCAATGCCTCTTTCACATCGTTTCAGCAAATAATTCGCGGCCGATTAACCAGCGACGAATTTCGCTGGTGCCCGCGCCAATTTCATAGAGCTTTGCATCGCGCCACAGTCGACCAGCACCGGTTTCATTCACATAGCCCATCCCACCGAGGGCTTGGATCGTTTCACCGGCCATCCAAGTGGCTTTTTCTGCAGCCACCAAAATCGCCCCCGCCGCATCTTTGCGCGTGGTTTCTCCGCGATCAAGCGCTTGGCCCACCGCATACACATAGGCCCGGCAATACGAAAACGTAGCGTACATATCGGCGAGTTTGCCTTGCATGAGCTGAAACTCACCAATGGCTTGACCAAATTGTTTACGTGCATGCACGTAGGGCAATACCAAATCTAAGCAGGCAGCCATGATGCCCAAGGGGCCGCCTGCGAGCACCGCGCGTTCGTAGTCAAGGCCACTCATTAAGATATTGACGCCTTGGCCTTCAGCGCGCATCACGTTGTCGGCGGGCACCTCACAATCACGAAACACTAGCTCGCACGTATTGGAGCCACGCATGCCGAGTTTGTCGAGTTTTTGTGCGGTACTAAATCCGCGCATCCCTTTTTCGATTAAAAACGCAGTGATGCCGCGGGTGCCCGCATCGGCATCGGTTTTGGCATACACGACCAACACATCGGCGTCAGGACCGTTGGTGATCCACATTTTGTTGCCATTGAGTACATACGCCGCACCGCGCCGCTGCGCGCGTAAACGCATACTGACCACATCCGATCCTGCACCAGGCTCACTCATGGCCAGCGCGCCGATGCGTGTGCCCGCGATTAAGGTCGGCAGGTATTTACGCTTTTGCGCGTCACTGCCATGCCGATAAATTTGATTCACGCATAAATTTGAAAACGCGCCATAAGACAACCCCACTGATGCTGAGGCGCGACTGATTTCTTCCATGGCGATGATATGGGCCAAATAGCCCATATTGCTGCCACCGTATTCGCTATCCACGGTGATGCCCAATAAACCCAAGTCACCCAATTTAGGCCACAGATCCATCGGAAATTCATTGGAAGCGTCGATGTCGTGGGCGCGCGGCGCAATTTCTTGCGCGGCAAAGCGTTGCACCGTCTCGCGCAAGGCATCGATCTGGGCGCCGTGATCAAAGCGTAAAAAAGAAAAATTCATGCTCGCGTGTTGGCGTGTTGCGCTGTTTCGCCTGCTTTGGTTGTCCATGCCGTGCCACGCAGCGATAATGTGTGCTCACGCTGTTGCACGCCGTGTCGTTAAGTCGATAGACGATTCTAGCCGACCCGACCCCGATTTCGTTGTTCATCCCACACAGATTGCGCCCCAACGCCATGGCTGCTCCGATGATTTCATCGCTTGAATTCCCTTTCCCCGACGTCCCCGCGCCAGGTACCGTGACACGCGTGGCCCCAGGCGTGTATTGGTTGCGTATGGCGTTACCGTTTGCCCTCGATCACATCAACCTGTGGTTGTTAGAAGACAAGGTCGATGGCGCGCCTGGTTGGACCTTGGTTGATTGTGGGCTTGCCAATGATGCAACGCGTGCGGCGTGGACGCAGATCATCGAGACGGTAATTGGACGCACACCGGTACGGCGTTTGATTGTGACGCATTACCATCCAGACCACGCGGGTTTGGCGAGTTGGTTACGCGCACGCTTTCAATGCGAGTTTTGGATGACGCAGGGCGAGTACCTCACCGCCCATGCGGTATTTAACGATGCAGCAGGCTATTCTGCAGAAGAGGCGTTGGCGTTTTATAAAGCCAATGGTTTGAGCGCTGAACACGATGCGGAGTTATTGGCGCGTGGCAATTTTTACCGACGCATGGTCGACGCATTGCCGCGCGGATATCGACGTTTAATCGATGGGCAAACACTCACCATCAACGGTCAGTCCTGGCAGGTGGTGGTGGGGCAAGGCCATGCGCCAGAGCATGTCTCGCTATGGTCATCTTCACTGGGCGTGTGTATCTCTGGTGACATGTTATTGCCTAAAATCTCGACCAACGTCAGTGTCTGGACGATTGAACCCGATGCCGATCCGTTGCGTTTATTTTTGCAATCGATTCCGCGTTATCGGCAACTGCCTGCCGACACCTTGATTTTGCCTTCGCATGGGTTACCGTTTCGTGGCGCACATCTGCGGGTTGATGCCCTCGAGCAGCACCATGCCGAGCGCTTAGCGGATATGGAAGCGGCGCTACGCAACGCCAGCGAACCATTGGCCGCGGCTGCGCTTTTAGAAACTTTGTTTCGACGCAAGCTCGACTTACATCAGACCACCTTTGCGATGGGCGAGGCGGTGGCGCACTTACACCACTTGTTTTATGCCGGTCGCTTAACACGTCGCGTTGGCAGCGATGGTGTGCTCCGTTATGCTGTCGCTTAGCGAGGGCTAACGCAATCCATCCCCAGTCAGTGCGTTGGTTCGCGTGGTCAGCTCAACGCGAGGAGTACTGCATATGCCAACGCCATCCGCTCCACAAGACGCAGCCACACCGGCCGTTGATCCCAACGCACTGGCGCGTATTTATGTGGATACCGCCGAGCGTGCAGCGCGCGTGTTAAGTGCCTTTGCACAAAAGCAAAGCGAAGCAGGTGGGTTGCGTGATGAGTTAGGTTTAGCGCAAGCCTATCTCGATTGGTACGCGCATTTACTCAAAGATCCGTATGCCATGGCAGCGGCATCGATCAATCTGACCATGGATACATTGCGCTTGTGGCAGAGCACATGGATGCGTTTATTTGGACTAGCGGCTCCAGAAATTGCGGAGCCTGCCAAAGGCGATCAGCGTTTTAAAGACGCGCAATGGCAGGACGATTTTTTATTCGATTTTATTAAACAATCGTATTTGATCACCGCGCGGCACGTACAAAGTGCAGTCGCAGAGGTGCACGATCTGCCCGAGAACTCGCGCAAAAAAGTGACCTTCTTTACGCGCCAATTTATCGATGCGCTATCGCCAAGCAATTTTGCGATGACTAACCCGCAGGTATTGCGCGAAACGCTGTCGAGTCAAGGACAAAACCTGATCAAAGGATTGAATAATCTGCTCGATGATATCGAGCAAGGGCAAGGCCATTTACGCATCCGCATGACGGATATGGATGCGTTTGCGCTCGGAAAAAATGTCGCGACCACACCAGGTAAAGTGGTCTTTCAAAACGAACTCATGCAGCTCATTCAGTACGCACCTCGAACCGCGCAGGTGCAGCGCCGGCCTTTGGTGATTATTCCGCCGTGGATTAACAAGTACTACATCCTCGACTTGCGCGCAAAAAATTCATTCATTCAGTGGGCGCTCGACCAAGGTCATACGGTGTTTGTGATCTCTTGGGTTAATCCCGATGCGCAGCTTGC
>CAWUMP010000047.1:0-12672 GCA_963923385.1 uncultured bacterium
TGGTGTCGTCTCGGTAGCGTGCGTTGCGAATTTTGATATCGCCTGCGCGAGTAAATAACCAACCATTGCGTGCGTTTCGGGTCGGCATGACGCAGTCAAACATATCAATGCCGGCGAGCACTGCATCGATTAAATCTTCTGGCGTACCGACGCCCATCAAGTATCGTGGCTGTGTGACTGGTAAGCGCGGCGCGGTATGCGCCAAGATGCGTTGCATGTCTTCTTTGGGTTCGCCCACCGACAAGCCACCAATGGCATAACCTTCAAAGCCAATGTCTACAAGTGCGGCCAAGGATTCATCGCGCAGCGCTTCGTGCATGCCACCTTGCACGATACCAAACAGCGCGTTGTGGCTGCCCCCATCGGCTTGCCAAGCACGCCGCGAACGCTCGGCCCAACGCAAACTCAAGCGCATCGATTCGCCTGCCGCATTAACATCTGCCGGATACGGCGTGCACTCATCAAAGATCATTGCGATATCTGAATTCAATACCCGTTGAATGCGCATCGATTCTTCAGGTGTGAGCATCAATTGATCGCCGTTGATGGGGGAGGAAAAGCGCACACCTTCTTCGGAGATTTTGCGCATCGCGCCCAAACTGAACACTTGAAATCCCCCCGAGTCGGTGAGGATGGGTCCGTCCCATCCCATAAATCGATGGAGTCCACCGTGTTGCGCAATGACCTGTAGCCCTGGACGTAGCCACAAATGAAAGGTGTTACCCAAAATCACACCCGCACCGATCTCACGTAACTCAGCTGGTGACATGGCTTTGACTGCACCATAGGTACCCACCGGCATAAACATGGGTGTTTCTACCGTGCCGTGTGCCAATGCCATCCGAGCGTGGCGGGCGGCACCATCGCTGGCGAGGAGCTCAAATTTCATGCATCGTTCCGTTCAATGAGCATGGCATCACCATAAGAAAAAAATCGATATTGTGCGTTGATCGCGTGTGCATATGCTGTACGGATCGATTGCATGCCACCAAATGCAGAGACCAACATCAGTAGCGTTGAGCGTGGCAAATGAAAGTTCGTGAGTAATCGATCAACCACTTGAAAGCGATAGCCGGGCGTAATAAATAATGCGGTTTCGCCTGCTCCGGCCACCACTTGGCCGTTGCGATCAATGGCGCTCTCTAGTGTACGCAGTGCAGTGGTGCCCACTGCCATCACCCGAGCGCCCGCAGCGCGTGCTTGATTTAAACGCTGCGCCGCTTCGGCGCTAATCACATAGCGTTCGCTGTGCATACGATGATCAGCAATCTGTGTCACGCGCACGGGTTGAAACGTACCTGCCCCCACGTGCAGTGTGATGTACACAATCTGCACGCCCATGTGCTCGAGTTGCGAGAGTAAAGCCTGATCAAAATGTAACCCAGCGGTCGGCGCCGCGACCGCGCCGGGGTGAGCGGCATATACCGTTTGATAGCGCTCAAGGTCACCCGCGGTCGGTGTATGTGTGATGTACGGCGGCAGCGGCAATCGACCGTGGGCGCGCAACACCGCATCTAGGGGGGCATCAAAGCGTAAATGAAATAAATCTGCGTCACGTTGCAAGACGCTTACCCCAGCGTCTGCACCGTCGCCAACAAACAGCCGGCTGCCGGGGAGCGGCGCGTGGCTGGCGCGAATGAGCGCCCATGCCTCATGGGTGCCAGTAACGCGTTCAATCATCATTTCGATGCGTCCGCCACTGGCCTTGTGGCCATGCAGGCGCGCTGCAATGACCCGCGTATCGTTTAACACCAAGACATCGCCGGCGCGCATCAAGCTGGGTAGCTCGGCGAACTGCCGGTCGGTCAATGCCGTATGGGGGCCATGCAAATGTAGCAAGCGGCTCGCCGTGCGTTGCGCAGTGGGTTGTTGCGCAATCAGGGCTTCAGGTAAGTGGAAATCAAAGTCGGCAACACGCATGGCCGCGGCATTATAAAGTCGCAGCGCGCGTAGTCAGTTATAATTCGCTTCTTGCCTCGGTGGTGGAATTGGTAGACGCGCCGGACTCAAAATCCGGTGCCGCAAGGCGTGTCGGTTCGAGTCCGACCCGAGGCACCAGTCAGCGCGCACGTCGTCATCGCGCATTCCCTTGGAGTTGAATAGCGCATGAGCGCAGAGACCTGTCTCTTTTGCGACGTGCAAACGATCGATCGCGGCCGGATCGTTTCTGAAAATTCGCTGGCTATCGCGATCCGCGATGCGTTTCCGGTGAGCCCTGGTCACACCTTGTTGATTCCCAAGCGCCACACACGCGATTATTTTGGCGTGACCCCAGACGAAGCCCAGGCGATTCATGCATTGTTACATGAGCAACGTGCCGTGTTAGTTGCACAAGATGCCAGCATCGATGGTTTTAACATCGGTATGAACTGTGGAGAAACGGCGGGCCAATCGGTGTGGCATTGCCATGTGCATTTGATTCCGCGTCGTCAGGGCGATACCCCGATGCCCAAGGGCGGTGTACGTCACGTGATTGCCTTAAAAAAAGATCAAGTGATCACCTGGTAAGACGCGAAATCGGCGCCAGATTTTTTTCGCTAACTTTTAGAGTGAACCAACGATGTTGAATACCAGTCTTGCTCGTCGCGGTATTGCGGTGGCTTCTCATGCGTTGGCTGCGCAATCGGCCAGCGCGGTGTTGCGTGAAGGTGGAAATGCGATTGAGGCCATGGTGGCTGCTGCCTCGAGTATCGCAGTGGTCTATCCACACATGACCGGCATTGGTGGCGATGCGTTTTGGTTGATTGCCGCCCCGGGTCAAGCGCCTATCGCAATTGATGCCAGTGGTGGTGCTGCTGGGCAAGCCACCCTCGCTTTTTACGCAGAACGCCATTTGCAGACGATTCCAACCCGTGGGCCGCTGGCAGCCAATACGGTGGCCGGCACCATTGGTGGCTGGGCTCAAGCCTTAGAACTCTCCACGCAGCAATGGGGCGGTCGTTTACCCTTGGCGCGTTTGTTGGCCGATTCAATTTTTTATGCGCGCGACGGTGTGCCCGTCACATTGAGTCAACAGCGCAACACCGAAAATAAGCGTGCAGAGCTGCAACCAGTGACGGGGTTTGCTGAACGCTTCATGCCCGATGGACAAGTGCCTCTCGCGGGACGATTGTTTAAGCAAACACGCTTAGCCAACACGCTTGAACAACTTACGCGTCGTGGGTTAGATGATTTTTATCGCGGCGAATTAGCCCAAAGCATGGCCGAAGATTTGCGCGCAATCGGCAGTCCATTACAGCGCACGGATCTAGAACACTACCGCGCAAAGCAAGTGACACCGCTGCAGTTGTCGCATCGACTCGGTACGCTGTACAACATGACGCCACCAACACAGGGCGTGGTGTCGCTGGCGATTCTGGGCATCCTCGATCGCCTGGGTATCTCCTCGATGCAAGCCGACAGCGTCGAGCATATTCATGCCGTGGTTGAAGCCACCAAGCTTGCGTTTCTTGAGTTACGCGACAAATACATCACCGATCCTGCATACATGCAATGTGATGCCCAATCCTTGCTCGAAGATGCGGCACTCCAGGCCTTGAGTGCGCGTGTTGATCCACATCAGGCGCGTCCTTGGGGGAGCAAGACACAACCGGGAGACACGATTTGGATGGGTGTGATTGATAACGAAGGGCGTGCGGTGAGTTTTATTCAAAGTATCTATCACGAGTTTGGCGCGGGCATCGTGTTACCTGGTAGTCATGTGAATTGGCAGAACCGTGGTTGTAGTTTTTCGCTGAATCCAGCCCATGTGAATGTGTTGCATCCTGGCAAAAAACCATTCCACACGTTGAACCCTGCGCTGGCGCGCTTTCACGATGGTCGTGTAATGGTCTACGGCACGATGGGTGGCGATGGTCAGCCACAAACACAAGCGGCGGTGTTTACGCGTTACGCTGAATTTCAACAGCCTGTGCAACAAGCAGTGACAGCGCCTCGCTGGTTGTTGGGGCGAACGTGGGGTTCGGCTTCAGAAACACTCAAACTCGAATCACGCTTTTCATCGGTCGTGATCGAAGCGCTACGTGCGCGCGGTCATGACGTTGAGGTGCTGGGTGATTTTGAAGAAACCATGGGCCACGCAGGCGCGTTAGTGCGCCATCCGGACGGTGTGCTTGAAGGCGGTTTTGATCCGCGTGGCGATGGTGCAGTCGCAGGCTTTTAGCATCATCAAAAAACCATGTGACAGATGTGTTGGGCGCGATGATTGAGCGCACCGTCGGTTAGCGCACCGTCACCTAGCGCACCGTCACCTAGCGCACAATGGCCAAGCACTGATTCTTGGCATCGCTGCTGCGTATGCTGTAGCAGTAACTTTTTTGATTGCTGAGTTGCGCGAGACAAAGATTTTTAGTGTCTTGCTCATGAATCGAATAGCAATACGACTTGGTGTTTTTGGCGATCGCAAGACAATGATTTTTGCTGTCATCGTTTTTGATGGCATAACAGTTTGACGCATCTGCCTGTGCAAGGCCATTCAAAAGTAGTAACGCCAGTGCGAGTAGTGAGATAACTACGATCGATTGTTTGGCATGCATTTTTCATCCTCCTTGCAGTTGGACGCACATCGACCGTACGTCGATGACGTACGTATTTGCAGCGATAAGTTAAGCTACGTGAGGCGTGCGATGAAATTCTAAATTATCAATCAATCGCGTGCTGCCTAGGCGCGCCGCAGCAAGGATGACCAAGGCTTGATCGTTGGATGCGGGCGCCATCAAGTCGGCTTGTCTACGAATGGACACGTAGTCTGCCGTCCAACCTTGCGTGTTGAGCGCCTGCATGGCTTGCGCTTCAATTTGCGGGAGCGTGAGCGCGTTCGTTTGGGCTGCATCACGGGCAACACACAGCGTACGATAGAGCTGCGCAGCGTGCACACGTTCGGCAGTCGAGAGATATTGATTACGCGAACTCATGGCCAGTCCATCAGTTTCGCGGGCGGTTTCGCCAGCGATGATCTCGATGGGTAGATCAAACTGCGTCACCATTTGTTGGATCACCATGAGTTGTTGGTAGTCTTTTTTTCCAAAGACGGCCACTTCTGCCTGCATGCAATTAAATAGTTTTAAAACGACTGTCGAGACACCATGAAAAAAACGTGGTCGAACATGGCCTTCAAGTTCCGCCGCGAGTGCGGAGGGTTCCACCCGCACAGATTGCGCTTGCGGGTAAAGCACTTGCTCATCAGGTGCGAACAATAAATCAACGCCGGCTGCGCGTAGCGTTTCGCAATCGGCTTCAAAGGTGCGCGGGTAGCAATCAAAATCTTCGTGCGGTGCAAATTGCAGTCGGTTCACGAAAATACTCACGGCCACATGCGGCGCGTGTTCGCGTCCACGGTGCATGAGTGAGACGTGCCCGGCGTGTAGATTGCCCATCGTCGGAACGAAAGCCAAACGCCCCAGAGATGCGCGGGCCTCGCGCAATTCGGCGATGCTGCGAACAATACGCATGATTAGTAGCAGTTCTCGGGGCCGGGAAAGCTGCCTGACTTAACTGCGGTGATGTATGCATTGACTGCGGCGGCAACCGTGCCTGTACCTGCCATGAAGTCGCGCGCAAATTTTGGTTGATAGCCAGAGACACCAAGCATGTCGTGCATGACTAATACTTGACCACTGCAGTCGGGACCAGCGCCAATGCCGATGGTGGGCACCTTGATTGCGGCGGTCACACTTTGAGCAAGTGCGGCGGGCATGGCTTCCATGAGAACAATATTGGCACCAGCCTCGGCGAGAATTTGCGCATCATCCAATAAACGTTTCGCACCGGCGGCATCACGACCTTGCACGCGAAAACCACCCAGCGCATGCACGGATTGTGGAATGAGACCAATGTGTGCGCATACTGGAATACCGCGCTCTACCAAAAATCGAACGGTGTCAGCCATTAACGCGCCGCCTTCAAGCTTCACCATTTGTGCGCCGGCCGCCATCAACACCGCGCTGCTACGGAATGCTTGTTGTGGAGATTCTTGATACGCACCAAACGGTAGATCGGCCACAATGAATGCACGTTGCGTACCCCGCACAACGTATTGCACATGCCGAGCGATATCGTCTAATTGCACGCTGAGCGTTGCATCGTGTCCTTGGACAACCATGCCAAGGGAATCGCCGACCAATAAGGTGTCGATCCCTGCTGCATCGAGAACGCGCGCAAAACTCGCCTCATAGGCCGTGAGCATGGTGATTTTTTCACCTGCGGCATATTGTTTATTTAGGTCGTGCAGTGTGCGTCTAGCCATGATGGTCGGTATTGGGTTTATTCGCCGCGATTAAAAAATTCGCGCGGACTGCGCATCTGTGCAATGCGTTGCATCAGCAATTCGAAGTCGGGTTCGTGATGCGCAAAGTTTAGGTGTTCGGAATTCACAATCAGTACGGGAGAAGCGCTGTAATGATAAAAGAAACGCGTGTAGGTTTCCGCAAGATTCGCTAAATAGCTTTCGCTGACGCCACGCTCAGCCTCGATTCCACGTTTGCGAACCCGCTCAATGAGGGTCTCTGGCTGCGCCTGCAGGTAGATCACCAAGTCTGGCACAGGCGCCTTGGGCGCCAATGTCTCATAGATTTGCTGATACAGCGATAGTTCGTCGCTCGAGAGGGTGAGACGGGCGAATAACGGGTCTTTTTCAAGCAAAAAGTCCGACACAGTGGCCGCCCGAAACAGATCCGGTTGTGC
The DNA here is from genome assembly GCA_963923385.1 of uncultured bacterium. GTDB lineage: Bacteria > Pseudomonadota > Gammaproteobacteria > Burkholderiales > SG8-39 > SZAS-79. The sequence goes on from CAWUMP010000047.1 coordinate 6,682, forward strand.
GAGTGGCTCAAGTTGTTGACTGCGTTGGAACAGAAAAAACAGCTGCGCCGGCAAGGCGAAACGCGGCATGTCTTGATAAAAGCGCGCAAGAAACGGGTTTTCATTCGGTGCTTCGAGCAGCAATTCAGCGCGTAAACGTGCCGCCAGCTTGCGCGCCAGGCTGGTTTTTCCCACACCGATCGGGCCTTCAACAACGACGTAGCGCAATTGATCGATCGATTTAGGCATGATCAATCGGGGTGAGTCGCGTGCAATCTTGTGTCGCAACGCGTTCGAGCAAGATGGATAGCGGTGCTTGTCCTGGGATCTGCGCGTGTGGGTCCAGCTCTGCCAGCGGGCGTAAAACAAAAGCACGCAAGTGCATGCGTGGATGCGGTAGCGTCAGCGTGGCTTCGTCTGAGACCAGATTTTCGTAGAGCAACAAATCAAGATCGAGTGTGCGAGGCGCATTTGTGAAGTCACGTGTACGACCTTGCGTGGCCTCGATGTGATGCAATGCTTGGAGGAGTGCTTGTGCCGAGAGTGTGGTGTTGATCATCGCAACGGTATTAATAAAATCAGGTTGATCTGTGTAGCCCACTGGTGCAGAGCGCCACAGCGAGGCATGCGCAACGCGTTGGGATTGATCAAGCTGCGCGAGTGCTTGCAGTGCATCCATTACCTGCGTTTCTGGTGACGCAAGATTGGCTCCCACCCCAATGTAGGCACGCATGTTTATTCTGCGGTGCCAGCCGTTGGCGCAGCACTTGGTTTTTTACGCCGCCGGCGCCGCTTACGCGGACCGGTGTCCGGTACCAGCATGGCTTTTTGCGTGTCCAGATCAGCAAACTGAAATGAGCGCCACCACGCTTCTAATGTTTCGGGCACCTCGCCACTGGCTGCACGCAACGCCAGAAAATCGTAAGCCATACGAAAGCGCGGTGATTCAAGCAAACGCCAAGGCCGCTGACCGGTGCGTTGTTCAAAGCGCGGTTGCATGCCCCAGACTTCGCGCATCGTGGCGGTGAGCTTGCGTGTGATGGCGAGTTTTTCGCATTGCGTGTCGAGCACCTCGTCCATCGCCGCTTCGAGCGCTGGAATCGGTCGTTCGCCACGCGCTTCACGTGCTTTAGAGGCCGCCAGGACTTCGTGCCACAGTAAAGCTGCAAACAAAAACGCAGGCGATACCGGTCGATCGGTTTTGATGCGCTCATCGGTTTGCGCTAACGCTAAGGTCACAAAGCGTTCGCCCAAGGGCTGCTCAAGAATGACATCTAACAGTGGAAGTACACCCTCAGATAGTCCTTCAGCACGTAACTGTTGCAGACAGGCGTTGGCGTGCCCAGACATGAGAAGTTTGAGCATTTCATCAAACAAGCGTGCTGGCGGAACGTTTTCAAGTAAGCCTGCCAGTTTGCGAATGGGTGCGCGTGTTGAGGCATCGATGCGCAAGCCGAGTTTGGCGGCTAAGCGAACGGCACGCAGCATGCGCACGGGGTCTTCGCGATAACGTGTTTCAGCCGTGCCAATCATGCGAAGCGTGCGTTTTTTCAAATCGGCGAGACCGCCATGAAAATCGATGACTTCTTCAGTGTTTGGGTCGTAGTACAGCGCGTTGACAGAAAAATCGCGGCGTCGGGCATCTTGTTCTTGGGTGCCAAACACGTTGTCGCGAAGCACACGACCATGCGCGTCTTTTTCAGCCCCTTGCGTATCGTCGGCACGAAAGGTAGAGACCTCAATCGTTTCTTGTCCAATCACGACGTGCACAATACGAAAGCGACGACCAATTAACAGCGCGCGCCGAAATAGGGGTTTGACTTGCTCGGGTCGGGCGTCGGTGGCCACGTCGTAGTCTTTGGGCGTGACACCTAACAACAGATCGCGAACCGCACCACCCACCACGTAGGCGCTATAGCCTTCGGCCTGTAGCACCTCGCAGGTTCTGAGGGCGGCCGCACTGATGTGCGTGCGCTGTATGTGGTGACGGGCAACGGGCACCCGTTGGACCTTGCTTGGTTTTGCGCCGAGCCCGAGCACCTTGCGGATCAGTCGTTTGATCATGAGCGCGCGATTCTAGCGCAGTGAGATGGTGGGCCAGCCGCGGCGCTGCGCTTCTTGCGCAAGGGTGGGATCAGGATCCACGGCGATCGGTCGTTTGACTAAATTTAAGAGCGGCAGGTCGTTGAGCGAGTCGCTATAAAACACGCTATCGGCAAATGAATCGAGCGATTCGCCGCGCGATTGCAGCCATGCATGTAACCGCTGGATCTTGCCTTCGCGAAAACACGGAATACCTGCGGCGCGCCCAGTAAAACGCGCACCATCGCGTTCGGCTAAGGTGGCAATAAGGTGCGGCACACCAAATGCGCTTGCAATCGGTGCGGTAACAAAATCATTGGTGGCGGTAATGATCGCGCAGAGATGTCCTGCGTCCAGATGTTGACGGACCAAGGCTTTGGCCGCCTCGCCCATGATGGGATGGATGTACTCGCGCATAAATTGGCGATGCCATTGCGCTAGTTGCTCTGGCGAATGCTGTGCCAGTGGCGCCAAGGCAAACGCTAAAAACGCATGAATATCTAAACTGCCTTGTTTGTATTGTGTGTAAAACGCGTCGTTTTGCGTTTCGTATTGCTGGCGATCGACGACGCCTTGGTCGATGAGATATTGACCCCAAGCATAATCACTGTCGCCTGACAGTAAGGTGTTATCCAAATCGAATAAGGCCAGCGTCTTCAATGCATTTGCTCCAGTGCTTCGCGCACAAAAGGGATTGTGAGAGGGCGACGTTGTGCAAGTGAGTAACGATCGAGATGTTCCATCAACGCCACTAAGGTGGGTAGATCACGCCGCACGTGATTGAGTAAATATCGAATCACATCACTAGAAATATGTGTGCCACGGCGCGCCGCCTCTTGCTCGAGATAAGTGATGCGCGCGGCGTCATCGAGCGCTTGGACTTCGTAGACCAAGCCCCACGCTAGGCGCGAGCGCACGTCCTCACGCAATTGGAGTTGCGCGGGTGGTTGTAACCCGGCAGCAAGTACGGTCGGCCCCCCTTCGCGCGCGGCGTTGATCGCCTGAAATAAGGCGCCTTGGGCCTCTGCATCGAGTGTTTCAACATCATCAACGATATACAGCGCTGAGGCGCTCGATTGACGCAGCGCATGGAGTAAATGGCTACGTCCGCTGCCTACGGCACCCCATAAGTACAACACCGCTTCACGAAACTCACCGCGCGCAAGTGCGTGCAAGTGGGTGAGCAACTCTTGATTCGTGCCCACCACAAAGTTGGCTAAGCTAAAGGTGCGCTCGGGCGCGATTTCTAAAACCAATTGACGCATGAAGATCAGCGCGGACCGTCTGCATCGTTTGGATGGGTGTGGCCCTGAGGCGAAGGGCTGCTGCGTTGTGCTGGACCCAAGTACAGGGGGCCCGATTGATACGCGCGTTGCAAATGGCGTAAGCCGACCAAGAGCGCGGCGCTGGCTGGTAGCGCAAGTAACACACCAAAAAATCCAAACACTTGTCCAAAAGCAAGCAACGCAAAGAGTACAGCCAGCGGGTGTAATCCAATGCGCTCACCCACCAACATGGGTGTGACTAAAAATCCTTCGAGCAATTGTCCGCACAGCAAGACCGCACCCACCAACAAAATGCCAGTGCTGGTATCAAATTGAATCACGGCAGCAACCAAGGCAAGCGTGTATGCCGTGGCAGGTCCTGCATACGGCACGATGGTGAGCACACCTGCGAGCAGACCAACCGGCAGCGCAAACTCCAGACCAGCCAACCACAAGCCCGTCACGTAATAGGTGCTCATGGTCACAACGACCAGCAGCTGCCCACGTAAAAATTCTGCCAGGACAAGATCAATTTCATGCAGCAGCGCGCAGACCGTGGCATGTAAGCGCCGCGGAATCAATGCATCAATCCGCGCAATCAACGTATTCCAATCACGTAACAGATAAAACAGCACCACCGGCATAAGTAGCAGATTCGCGGCGTAACCAAATAGCGCGAGCCCACCGATTTTTAAGGAGCCCAAAACGCGTGGCAGTAAATCGGTATTGCTTTGGACAAACTCGGTGGTCCAAGCGCGCAGGCTATCAATATCTAATTTCAACTCGACGCCAAGGTGTTGGTGAATCCAAGGCACCGCGCGCACGTTGATCCAGTTGATGATTTCGGGCAGTCGCTCACCTAACAGGCGAGCCTCGCGTAACAGTAATGGCAGGATCAGCAAGAGCAGCGAGCTCAATAACAAGACCGTCAGCAGTAGAACGATGCCAGCCGCAATACTGCGCGGCAAATATCGACCCGACAGGCGGGTGACTAATGGATTGAGGATGTAGGCAAAGATCGCACCGGCAAGAAACGGCGCGAGGATGGGGCCAATCAGCCACAGCACGGTGCCGATGATGAGGGCGATGGCAATCCAAGCAAGGGTGCGTACGTTTAAAAGGCTGCTGCTGTTCATTTGCAGTAAAATGCCAAGACAGAAACGCACCACTCTAGCACGCAGTGCGCGCCTGTCTCCAGCGCTGAGAATATCCATCAACGGATCTCACGTTTCTTGTGCCGTGTTACACCAACCCCGTATTTGCCAACCTTGAGTCTGAGCTCCCGTATGAATAAGGGTCTGTCCTATCGTGATGCTGGTGTAGATATCGACGCAGGTGATGCGCTCGTCGATGCCATCAAGCCATTTGCTCGCCGTACCATGCGTGCCGAAGTTCTCGCCGGTATTGGCGGGTTTGGTGCCTTGTTTGAGGTGCCACGTAAATATCGTCATCCAGTGTTGGTTTCTGGCACCGATGGCGTCGGTACAAAACTGCGTTTGGCATTTCAGCTGCAGCGCCACGATACGGTTGGCATCGATTTGGTTGCGATGAGCGTGAACGATGTGTTGGTGCAAGGCGCGGAACCGCTCTTTTTTCTTGATTACTTCGCGTGCGGCAAACTCCACCAAGCCGTAGCAGTGGATGTGATTCGTGGCATTGCAACTGGCTGCGAGTTGGCTGGATGCGCGCTCATTGGTGGCGAAACCGCAGAAATGCCTGGCATGTATCCCGATGGCGAATACGATCTGGCGGGTTTTTGTGTGGGTGCAGTTGAACGCGACAACATCATCACCGGCCGCACGATTGCTGCTGGTGATGTGGTGCTTGGATTAGCCTCGAGTGGCGCACACTCTAATGGCTATTCGCTGATTCGAAAAATTATCGATCGCGCGCAACCCGATTTACAGGCGGCGTTTGACGGCCGGCCATTGGCTGAAGTGATCATGGCACCGACCCGCATTTACGTGAAATCGCTACTCGCCTTAATGCAAACACTGACGGTCAAGGGTATGGCGCACATTACTGGTGGTGGTATCACGGGAAATGTGCCGCGTGTCTTGCAACCCGGGCTGCGCGCAGTGATTCAGTCCTCGAGTTGGAAACGCCCTGCACTATTTGAGTGGTTGCAGCGCGAGGGCGGTGTCGCAGAAGAAGAAATGCATCGCGTGTTTAATTGTGGCATCGGCATGGTGGTGGTGGTGTCACGAGACAACGTATCGCGTGCGATCGAAGTGCTCACTGCACAGGGTGAAACCGTATACACCATCGGAGAGATTCAAGCCGGCGAGGGCGAACAAACCGTGGTGGTTTAACGTAGCGTTTACACGCTAGCACGACGCGCCAGCGCGATCCCGATCAGCACAATCATGCCGCCAACAATTTGCAGTGTGCTTAAAGGTTCGGCAAGTAGCGTCCAAGCAAACACGCCCGCAAGCACCGGTTGCAGTAACAAACTCACCGAAGAAAATGCCGCCGGCAGATGTGCCAGTGCCCAAGCAATCAAGCTTTGACCGCCGGTATGAGAAATCCACGCAATGCCCAGCAGTACGCCCCAACCGTGCAGGCTGTGTGGCCAGCGTGTTTCGCCACTTAACAAGGCTACCGGAAGTAATAACACCGCGGTGATGGTGGTTGTCACCGCCATTAAATGCAGCGTGTGCACACC
>CAWUMP010000048.1:0-12551 GCA_963923385.1 uncultured bacterium
AGTTGTACATGTTGGTAGAGGAGCGCATGCAAATGCGCGATTTCCATTTTGGATCCGCCAGTCCCTCGTAAGAGGTGATCTCTGTTGGATTGACTGCCGTTTTGTTGTAAACAATGACGCGCGCCCGCGTCGAAAAGCCGAACCACAGTCCTGCCGGATGTCGTAAGTGCGCAGGAATGCGTGACTCTAACGTGCTCGATTGCACGCCTTGGAGTAAGCCCAGCTCCTCGGCGCGCGTGAGTCGCCCGGCATCTACGGTGAGCAACACATCGGCGGGGCTGGCGGTGCCTTCATTACGCAGACGTTCGATCAACGCGTCTTCGGGCGCTTCAATTCGGTTGATCCGAATCCCAGTTTGGCGGGTGAAGTTGGTATACAGGGCCTCATCGGTGTTGTAATGCCGCGATGAGTAGAGATTGATCACGTTTTCTTGAGAGTGTGCACTAACTGAAAACATTGCCAAAAGCACGACTAGGCCGCGGAGCGTTCGGCGAAAGCGTTGAATATTCATCGGGTTCATTGGCTAGACGATTAAAAATATGGTGTTCAAATGATACTCATTATCATTTGTATCGTCAAATAGATGAGATCGATTCTCATCAAAAATCGGGTTGTCTTGAACGATCGGCCAGTAATTCGCTGGCGTGTCACACCGGGTTAGCCGCGCGTGACCTGGACTCGCCGAGCGCCGTTCCAACGCTGGCTCCAATATTGACTACTTAGCCGCTCGATACGAACGGCGGCACCTGAACGTGGTGCGTGGATAAAGCGGCCATCACCAATGTAGATGCCCACGTGCGAAAACGGTCGATTCTGCGTGTTGTAAAACACTAGGTCGCCGGCTTGTAGCGCTTCGGCGTCAATGGGAATGCCCGCTTCACTTTGGCCTTGTGTGTGCCGAGGCAATTGAATCCCATACGCGGTACGAAACACATGCGCGACGAGTCCACTGCAGTCGAATCCGTTGACGTGTGAGCTGCCTCCATAGCGGTAATCCACACCAAGGGCGCTGATGGTCTGAAACAGCGCCTCCGAGGCCTCATCGGGCGCGCGTTGCATCGAGGGCGCCGGGCTCTCCTGGCTGCTGCCATTCGCGCGCGAAGATTTTCCCAACGCAGATGTTTTGGTGCCCAGATCCTCCACCGGCGCACGTGCGCCAATCCACCCGCCACATCCGCTCAGCAGGAGATTAAAGATTAGACAAAACATCAACTTGGAACGCATAATTCGAGCAATCTAGACGAGGCGGGGCGGGCTGTAAAGCCCCGCGGTTTTCGGAGCCGCATCCTGTCCTCCCCCGCATCGGTCGCACTTGAGCGCGTTTTTGCAAACGGTGGCGATCTACAGCGCGCGATTCCTGGCTACGCGCAGCGCGAACAGCAAGTGGAACTCGCGCGCCAAATTCTGCATGCCATCGAGCACACCGACATGTTAGTCGCGGAGGCAGGAACTGGCACGGGAAAAACGTTTGCCTATTTAGCGCCGGCATTACTGGCTGGTGGCAAAGTCATTATTTCGACGGGCACGAAAACGCTACAAGATCAGTTGTTTGATCGTGATCTGCCAGCGGTGCGCGATGCCATTGCTTCTGGCGTCAGTATCGCGTTACTCAAAGGCCGCGCAAACTATGTGTGTCTATACCGCTTAGCCCGCGCTGCCACTGAGGCCCGGTTCGGTACGCGTGAAGAGGCCACGCACCTTGCACGAATCCAAGCGTTTGCAAAATCGACACGCACTGGTGATCGCGCTGATTTAGCGGAAGTGCCCGAGGATGCCGCGGTGTGGCAACACGCGAGCTCCACACGTGAAAATTGTCTCGGCCAAGACTGCCCTGATTACAAAGATTGCTTTGTCGTGAAGGCGCGAAAAAACGCACAAGAATCCGACGTCGTGGTGGTCAATCATCATTTATTTTTTGCAGATGTGATGTTGCGCGATGAGGGTATGGCTGAATTACTCCCTGCATGCAACACCGTGATCTTTGATGAAGCACATCAGTTACCCGATACCGCGCGGTTATTTTTTGGCGAGACGGTGAGTACGCATCAATTGATTGAGTTAGCACGCGATGCACGTATGGAGGTGCGTGCCGCTGGCGGTGCAACGCCTGAGTTTGATCGCGCGGCGGTGCAATTAGATAAAGATACGCGCGATTTGCGTTTGGTCTTTCGTGAAGACAGTACGCGCATGTCCGCTGCCCAAGCAGCGCGTACACCGGCTTTTTTTCCTGCAGTACACACACTCGCCCAATCACTCGAGGGCTTGCGTGGACAACTCGCGCGACATGCAGAAAGAAGTGATGGATTGGCCGCGTGCTCCAGACGCGCAGAAGAGGCGCGCAGCCGACTCGATGCTTGGCAAACCGCTGAGGCAACCAAAACCGTCCGATGGGTGGAGGTGTTTGCATCGAGTGTTTTGTTACACACCACACCTTTGTCGAGCGGAGAAATTTTTCGCAAGCAAATGCTCGATCATCCGCGGGCTTGGATTTTTACCTCGGCAACGCTGGCGGTGGGCGAAGATTTTTCGCACTTCACGCGTGAGTTAGGTATTGAAGATGCGCCCACAGTACGCTGGGATAGCCCGTTTGAATTTTCTAAACAAGCGCTGTTATACGTGCCGAAGGATTTGCCTGATCCCAACGATCCAGCGTTTACCGAAGCCGTGATCGATGCGGCGTGGCCGGTATTGCAAGCCAGTCGCGGCCGCGCATTTTTGTTGTTCACCACATTACGCGCATTACGCCGCGCGCGAGAACTGCTCACGGCGCGCTTGGCCGAGGCCAATTTGGATTGGCCGTTGTTAGTGCAAGGACAAGGTTCGCGTAGCGCATTGCTTACACAGTTTCGGCAGCTCGCGCATCCGATCTTGTTGGGGAGCCAATCTTTTTGGGAGGGCGTGGATGTGCGCGGGGAAGCGCTCTCGTTGGTGGTGATTGATAAATTACCGTTTGCACCGCCCGATGATCCGGTACTTGCCGCACGCATCGATGCGTTGCGTGCGACAGGTGGTAATCCGTTTATGGACTTGCAATTACCGCAAGCGATCTTGCAGTTAAAACAAGGTGCCGGCCGTTTGATCCGTGATCATACGGATCGTGGTGTGTTGATGCTCTGTGACACGCGATTATTTTCTAAACCCTATGGACGACAAATTCGTGCGAGCTTACCGCCCATGCCAGCGACTCGCGTATTGTCAGATGTCGCGACATTTTTTGCGCACGCACAGCACGCTTAGTGGGGTTGGGTGTGGACGGCTTGAGTAGCTTGCTGCGCACGCACCCAGGCATCAAACCCCGGTCGAGTGGATTACCACTCGGGATCCCATAGCCGCCACCAAGGCACATCTTTTTTCACGCGTCCGGTGAGGTACTTGCTTTGCGGAAAATTCGTCCGCATGACTTTATCTGCGCCGTCACGTAGTTCGGTCATTTTGAGCGCATCGTAGGCCTTGACTAAAAGAAACACGGCTTCTTCGATGGCGGGAGCTTGCGGATAATTTTGTAGCGCAAATTGCGCGCGATTGGCTGCGGCCACATAGGCGCCGCGCTTCATGTAATACCGTGCTACATGCACTTCAGCCGAAGCCAGCGCATTGACTTGATATTTCATGCGGGCTGATGCATCCGGCGCATATTTTGAATCAGGAAAGCGCTGCACTAATTCTTTGAAGGCTAGAAACGATTCGCGGGTTGCTTTCGGATCGCGCTCGGTCATGTCCTGTGAAGACAGTTTGTCGAAAACGCTGTTGCTTTCGTTAAAGTTCACCAATCCCTTGAGGTAGTACATGTAATCGACGTTGGGATGGTTGGGATGTAGCTTGATAAATCGATCGGCCGCGGCGACGGCTGAGGCGCGTTCGTTATCTTTGTAATAGGCATAGGCGATTTCAATTTGCGCTTGTTGCGCGAAACGACCGTAGGGGTAACGTGCCTCGAGTTTTTCGAAGTACTTAATGGCTTTGGTCCATTGTCCTTCGTTCATGGCATCTTTGGCTTCGCCATAGAGTTTGTTGGCCGACCAGCCCACGGTTTCATCTGGCTTATCATCCATGCCGCTGCATGCGCTCAGGACCAGCGTGCTCGCAAACAGCGCGACGATCGCAATGCGACTGAGTAAACTGACCACCATGGCAATACCTTCTAAAAAACGCGCACCAAAACGCGCAGCAAGAAATTATAGCCCCGAGCCCCAAGTGCAGGGGATTGATCCGCCGCGTGTGTGTGTGATTCCAGCGGACTTTGCGGGCTTGCGACTGGATCAGGCATTAGCGCGCTTGTTTCCGGAGCATTCGCGCAGCCGTTTACAAATTTGTCTGAAGGCGGGCACCTTGCGTGTTGACGGCGGTGCGGCCCAAGCCAAACGTGCCGTACTCGGTGGCGAGCGCGTTGAGTTTGATCCGCTCAATCCAGCGCCAAGCACTGCGCAACCGCAGTCCATTGATTTAGACATCGTATTTGAGGATACGCAGATTCTGGTGATTAACAAACCGCCTGGGTTAGTGGTGCATCCAGGTGCAGGCAACCCGGATGGCACCTTACTCAATGCGTTACTCGCGCATGCACCTGCACTTGCACAGATTCCACGTGCAGGGATCGTGCATCGGTTGGATAAAGACACCAGCGGATTACTGGTCGTGGCTAAAACCTTAGAAGCACAAACGCATTTAGTGCGACAGCTGCAAGCGCGCACCATGGGACGGACTTACACTGCGCTTGTGCATGGCGCGCCGCGCAGTTCGCGTGGGGTGGTCGATGCACCGATTGGCCGTGATCCACGCAGTCGCACACGCATGGCGGTCACCACCCGCGGAAAACCAGCGCGAACTGCATACACGTTAATCGAGCGTATTGGTCAGTTGAGTTTGCTTGCTTGTAAACTCGAATCGGGACGTACACATCAAATTCGCGTGCATCTTCAATCGATCGGATTACCGTTGGTTGGTGATCCGGTGTATCGCAAGGGGGCGCGCGCGCTACAGTTACAGGGCTTTGCGCGCCAAGCGCTGCATGCAGCGGTGCTTGAGCTTGATCACCCCAAAAATGCGAAAGCCATGCGTTGGGAGTCACCCTTACCCGAAGATTTTCTTACGTTGCTTGCACAACTACGCAGCACCGATTGATATGCACACCACAGCGCAACTTTCCTCCGGCTTGTTACTGCCCGATTGGCCAGCGCCAACAAATGTTCGGGCGTTACTGACCTTACGTTCGTTTGGTGATGTTCGCCAACCGACAGTGCGCGCACAGTTATCTGCGCATGTTCCCCAAACGCCGCGCTGGCTAAAACAAGTGCATGGGATTCGTGTGATCGATGCCGATACCCCAGCACCGCAACAACCACCCGAGGCAGATGCCTCCACGACACGCACGCCGCAGGTGGTCTGTGTGGTGATGGCTGCCGATTGCATGCCGGTGTTATTGACCACGCAAGATGGGCAGGTGGTTGCAGCGGCGCATGCGGGTTGGCGTGGTTTGTCCGCTGGCGTGATCGAATCGACCGTCGCAGCAATGCGCTGTGATCCGCAGCGCGTGATGGCCTGGTTGGGTCCAGCCATTGGAGCGCGCGTTTACGAAGTGGGTGCAGAAGTTCGCGCTGCTTTTTTGGCGCACGATGTGGCTGCTACCAGTGCGTTTGTACCGACACGAGCAGGGCATTGGTTGCTAGATTTAGCCGCTATCGCGCGACAGCGATTGGCTGCTCTGGGTATCACGGCAGTGTTTGGCGGTGATCGGTGTACTTTGAGCGAGGCGACGTCTTTTGATTCGTTTCGACGTGATGGCGCTGCGGCAGGACGCATGGCTGCGTGTGTGTGGCGCGTATAATTCTGTTTCCTTTTTGCGGCGCGACCGCAGTCCAACCTAAATCAATCACATGACGCTTTTTTGGATCATGGCCGCTTGTTTGGCCGGTGGCTTTATTTCTGTAGGTAGCGCCGCCGCGCTCTCTTGGGCGTTGCGTGCCGCGTGGATTCCGATGTCGGTGTCGTTTGCCATTGGTACGATGTTGGGCGCAGCGTTTCTTGAAGTGATTCCGCATGCGTTCGAGCACAGTAATGCCCACACCGCAGCGTTAACGATTTTGGCGGGCATTCTGCTGTTTTTTATTCTTGAAAAACTCGTGTTGTGGCGGCATTGTCATACCGAGCATTGCGAAGTGCATGACCATCACGGCGCAACGCATGATCACGGACGCAGCGGTACATTGATCGTGATTGGCGATGCGGTGCATAACTTGGTCGATGGCGTGCTGATTGCCGCGGCGTTTCTCGAGAGCACCCAGCTGGGGGTGGTGACCGCTATGGCCATCGTAGCGCACGAAATTCCGCAAGAAGTTGGCGATTTTCTGATCTTATTAAACTCAGGTTATTCACGCTTACGTGCCTTGGCGTTAAATGCGTTGTCTTCGCTAGCGACGCTCATCGGTGGGTTGATTGGATATTTCACCTTGCAGTCCATCGCCGGTGCGACCCAGGTGCTGCTTGGTATTGTGGCCGCGAGCATGATTTATGTTGCTGTGGCAGATTTAATTCCGGGTTTACACAAGCGTACTGAATTACGCGCTGCGTTTTCGCAAACCTTCTTAATCGCGATGGGCGTGGCAGCGGTTGCATTGGTACGACTATTTTTAGGCCATGGGCATTAAGCAGCATGACCTCGACACAATCTCAGAACGACGCGTCGAGCCAAGCCATGGCGCAACTGCTCGAGCAGATGCGCGCACACTGGTCTGGTCTGCTCGCGCAATTACCTTGGGCGGAAGATGCGCAGGCTTGGACGCAAGCTTGGCAAGCACAGCCGCAAACCTTCGCCGACTTACAAGCGCAATACGCAGCGCAATACCTTGCCCTGTGGCAAGACCTTGGCAGCGGAAAAAAAACATCCGCAAACGTCGATGTTTCAGAGAGCAAAGATAAACGATTTCGCGATCCCCAATGGCAGCGCGATCCGTACTACGCGTATCTTCATCACGCGTATCAACTGGGCGCGCAGCATCTTGAAGCACTCGTGAACGCAGCCGATTTGCCAGAACCCACGCGTGCGCGGTTACGATTTGCCGTGAGCCAATGGATTCATGCCACCTCGCCGAGTAATTTTGCGGCAACCAACCCCGAAGTGTTACGCGCTGCACGCGAATCTTCTGGCGAGAGTTTGACGCGCGGCTTGACGAACTTGCTCTCTGATTTAGCGCATCGGCGCATCACACAAACCGACGCACAGGCGTTTACCTTAGGCCAAAACTTGGCCACCACACCCGGTGCGGTCGTTTTCGAAAACGCGCTCATGCAGTTGATTCAGTACACGCCCACGACCGCCCAAGTGGGGCGACAACCGTTGGTGATGGTGCCACCATGTATCAATAAGTTTTATATCCTCGATCTACAGCCCGAGAACTCGCTCGTACGTTACGTCGTTGCAGCGGGTCACACGGTGTTTGTGGTGTCTTGGAAAAATCCCAAAGAAAGCGAAAGCCACTTGCATTGGGATCATTACCTTGAGGAGGGTGTGATTCGTGCCCTGCATGTAGCTCGCGACATCACCCGGGCTCGTCAAGTGAATGCGCTGGGGTTTTGTGTCGGAGGGACGATGTTGGCGGCGGCCTTGGCGGTGATGGCGGCACGAGAAGCCTCGATGGTGGCCAGCGCAACCTACTTAACCACCTTGCTCGATTTTTCTGATAGCGGTCAGCTGGGTTGTTTGATCGATGAACAATCGGTGCGCTTGCGTGAACAACAACTTGGTGCGGGTGGATTGTTGCCAGGCTCGGATTTAGCGATGGTATTTTCAGCGCTGCGCGCCAATGATCTCGTGTGGCCGTATGTCGTCAATAATTACCTCAAAGGTGAAACGCCGCCCGCGTTTGATTTGTTGTATTGGAACGCAGATAGCACCAATCTGCCTGGGCCGATGTATTGTTGGTACGTGCGCAACATGTATTTAGAAAATCGCTTGCGCTTGCCTGGTGGCGTGACCAATTGCGGTGTGCCGGTTGATCTGTCGCGTGTGGGGTTACCGAGTTTTATTTTCGCTGCGCACGATGATCACATCGTGCCTTGGAAAAGTGCGTATGCATCGGTGCAGTTATTGGGCCATGCGCAAACGCAATTTGTACTCGGTGCGGCAGGACATGTCGCGGGGGTGATTAATCCAGCGGCGAAAGCAAAGCGGCATTATTGGGTCAGTCCGCGGTATCCTGCGTCTGCGGATGCGTGGTTGAATCAGGCCACGCAACATGCGGGCAGTTGGTGGCCTGTTTGGATGGAATGGTTGGCGCAGTTCAAAGGTGGAGAGCGTGCCGCGCCCAAAACGTTGGGTAACAAGGCGCACCCTGTCATTGAGCCCGCCCCAGGTCGTTACGTGAAAGAATCTTGGCAATAAATCTGTTGGGAGATCGACATGCAAGAGATCGTGATTGTGGGAGCAGCTCGGACGGCAATCGGTAAGTTTGGTGGTGGCTTTGCGCAAACACCTGCGTCGGATTTAGGCGCGGCGGTAATTCGCGCGTTGCTGGCACGTTCTGGTGTGCCTGCAGAAAAAATTTCTGAAGTGATTTTGGGTCAAGTTCTTACCGCTGGTGTGGGACAAAACGCGGCGCGCCAAGCGGCGATGAAAGCGGGTTTACCCGACATGGTTCCAGCCATGACCATAAACAAGGTGTGTGGCTCCGGTTTAAAAGCAGCCATGTTGGGTGCACAGGCGATTGCTTGTGGTGATGCGCAGTTTGTGATTGCCGGTGGGCAAGAATCGATGAGCATGTCTCCGCATGTGCTCAATGGTTCACGCGATGGCTTTCGCATGGGCGATGCCAAGATGGTTGACACAATGATCGTGGATGGGTTGTGGGATGTGTACAACCAGTATCACATGGGCATTACGGCAGAAAATGTGGCGGCCGCGCATGGCGTGACACGACAAGCGCAAGATGCCTTTGCACTGGCCAGCCAACACAAAGCAGAAGCGGCCATTCAAGCGGGTCGATTTAAAGATGAAATCGTGCCCTTTGAAATCGTCACGCGCAAAGGCACCGTGGTGGTCGATACCGATGAGTATCCGCGTTTAGGTGCAACGCTTGAGTCGCTTTCAAACTTAAAGCCGGCGTTTAAAAAAGACGGTACGGTAACTGCGGGCAATGCCTCGGGCATTAATGATGGGGCTGCCGCTGTGTTACTCACGTCAGCACAAACCGCCAAAGCCATGGGCTTAACGCCCCTGGCACGTATCAAGGCGTACGCCTCGGCTGGCTTAGATCCAAAAATCATGGGGATGGGGCCCGTGCCAGCATCGACGCGTTGTTTGTCGCGCGCGGGTTGGTCACCCAAAGACTTGGATGTGCTCGAGATCAACGAAGCCTTCGCGGCACAAGCCATTGCGGTCAATCAGAAAATGGGTTGGGACACCAATAAAGTGAATGTGAATGGTGGCGCGATTGCCTTGGGCCATCCGATTGGCGCTTCAGGTTGCCGCGTGTTAGTGAGCTTGTTGCACGAAATGATTCGACGCGATGCTAAAAAAGGCTTGGCTTCGCTTTGCATTGGTGGCGGGATGGGTGTGGCGTTGGCGGTGGAGCGAGCGTGACATGACGCAACGGATTGCGCTGGTGACCGGTGGTATGGGTGGTATTGGTACCGCCATTTGTCGGCGCTTAGCGCAGGCGGGTCACGTGGTGGTGGCCAATGGATTGCCAGGTGATCCGCGAAAAGACGCGTGGTTAGCAGAACAACGCAAAGCGGGTTTCGCACAGATCCATGTGTATGACGCCGATGTGTCTGACTTTGCAGCCACTGGCGCGATGGTGCAGAACATTGTGGCCGAGCTCGGACCGATTGAGATCGTGATCAACAATGCAGGCATTATTCGCGACAACGTCATGCGGCGTATGCCAGTAGAAGATTGGTTGGCCGTGTTGAACAGCAACTTGAGTAGTGCGTGGTTTGTCACCAAACATGTCATCGACTCGATGACCGAGCGCGGTTGGGGCCGGGTGATTAATATTTCTTCGGTAAACGGTCAAAAGGGGCAGTTTGGCCAAACCAACTACTCGGCGGCAAAAGCAGGATTACATGGCTTTGCGAAGGCGCTGGCCCAAGAGGTGATCCGTAAGGGGGTCACGGTGAATTCGGTGTCTCCGGGTTACGTGGCGACAGACATGGTCAAAGCAATTCGTCCCGACGTCTTGGATAAACTCGTGGCCAGTATCCCAATTGGCCGATTGGCTGAGCCGGCAGAAATCGCCGCGTTGGTCGGTTTTCTGGCCTCGGAAGAAGCAGGTTATATTACTGGTGCAAACATCGCCATCAACGGCGGCATGTACATGGTTTAGTCGGTTACGAAGCGTTGCATTAAGGGGGGGTAAAAAATGGCACACAATAAAATCGCTGTTGTTACCGGCGGTATGGGCGGTCTGGGTGAGTCCATTTCAACCAAAATGGCGGATGCAGGCTATAAGGTGGTGGTGACCTATTCGCCATCGAATACCAAGTGGAAGTCTTGGATCGATGAAATGAAGGGACGTGGCTACAACTTTGGCGCCTATCCTTTAGATGTCGCGAGCTTTGAGGATTGCGCAGATAAAGTCGCGAAAATCCAAAACGAAATTGGTGCTGTCGATATTTTGGTGAATAACGCGGGAATCACGCGTGACATGACCTTCAAAAAAATGAGCAAAGGCGATTGGGATGCGGTGATGCATACCAATTTGGACTCCTGCTTCAATATGACCAAGCAGGTGATGGATGGCATGGTGGACCGTGGCTGGGGGCGGGTGATCAATGTGGCCTCGGTGAACGGCCAAAAGGGCGCGTTTGGTCAGACGAATTACTCTGCAGCGAAAGCCGGTATTCATGGCTTTACCAAAGCCTTGGCCTTAGAAGTGGCCAAAAAAGGCGTCACGGTGAACACCATCTCTCCCGGTTACATCGGCACCAAAATGGTCACGGCAATCCCGAAAGAAATTCTCGATTCAAAAATTTTGCCGCAAATTCCTGTGGGTCGTCTGGGTAAACCCGATGAAGTTGCAGGTCTCATCATCTACCTGTGTTCGGAAGAAGCGGCGTTCGTGACGGGCGCCAATATTTCGATCAACGGTGGTCAACACATGTATTGATGGAGTAACCCATGGAAACGCAATTGCGACTGATCAAGAAATATCCGAATCGCCGTTTGTACGATACACGTACCTCGAGTTACATCACTTTGGCTGATGTGAAGCAGATGGTGTTGAAGCACGAAGAGTTTCAAGTCATTGATGCGAAAAGCGGTGATGATCTGACGCGTCCAATCTTGTTGCAGATTATTCTCGAAGAAGAGTCTAGCGGTTCGCCGATGTTTTCTGCGGATGTGCTGTCGCAACTCATCCGCACTTATGGCGATGCCATGCAAGGCATGATGGGGACTTACCTCGAGCGCAATGTCACTGCATTTCAAGACATGCAAAAATCGCTACAAGCACAATCACAAAAGCTCTATGGTGATGGCGCGAAGGTTCCTGCTGAAATGTGGACGCAGTTTATGAGCATGCAGGGCCCGGCCATGCAAGGCCTCATGCAGGCTTATATGGAAAACAGCCAAAAGATGTTTGCGCAACTACAAGAACAAATGCAGGGTCAGGCGCGCAACATGTTTACTGGATTTCAGTTTCCGGGATTTCCGAACGCCACCAAGCCCGGATCGGGCCCCGAAGACAAAGCGTGAGTTCCGCGGCTCGCCCCCGGCGCGGCGCTGCGCCGGTGGCGCAGCAAGCCGCCCCGCAAGTTGGGTTTGTATCGCTGGGCTGCCCCAAAGCGTTGGTTGATTCAGAGTTAATCCTTACACAGCTACGCTCTGAAGGTTATCGCATCGCGCCTTCGTATCAAGGTGCCGATTTAGTGGTAGTCAATACGTGCGGATTTATTGATGCCGCAGTCGAAGAATCGCTTGATGCGATCGGTGAAGCGCTCGCCGAAAACGGTAAAGTCATCGTCACCGGTTGTTTGGGTGCACGTGAAGGTGTTGTGCAAAGCGCCCACCCCAGTGTCTTGGCCGTGACTGGTCCCCATGATGTACCTGCCGTGATGCAAGCGGTGCATGCCCATTTACCTCGTCCCCACGATCCGTATGTGGATTTGGTACCACCGCAAGGGATTCGACTCACACCCAAGCACTACGCCTATTTAAAAATTTCAGAAGGTTGTAACCATCGTTGCACCTTTTGCATTATTCCTGCCATGCGCGGCGACTTAGTCTCGCGACCGGTTGGTGAGGTGATGACGGAAGCGCAAACCTTAGTGGATGCCGGTGTGCGTGAGTTGTTAGTGATTTCACAAGACACCAGCGCGTATGGTGTGGATGTGAAATACCGCACCGGGTTTTGGCAAGGTCGACCAGTGAAAACACGCATCACCCAATTGTGCGAGGCGCTTGGCGAATTGGGTGGCGTGGCCAACGATATTTGGGTGCGTTTGCATTACGTTTATCCGTACCCGCATGTCGATGAGGTGATTGCGTTAATGCAACAAGGAAACATCCTGCCCTGTCTCTTATACACATCTCCGAGCCCACGAGACCAGAGAGGATC
>CAWUMP010000049.1:0-12413 GCA_963923385.1 uncultured bacterium
CCTCTCTGGTCTCGTGGGCTCGGAGATGTGTATAAGAGACAGGTGTTGGTGGCGTTGGTGACGGCTTGGCGTTTTGCTGAAGCGCCAACCAGTGTTTCATTTTCATCGGTATAGGCGATGATGGATGGCGTGGTGCGTGCGCCTTCAGAGTTTTCGATGACCTTCGGTTTGCCGCCTTCCATAATGGCGACGCAAGAGTTGGTGGTGCCAAGGTCGATGCCGATAATTTTGCTCATGATGATTTTCCTTTACCGCGTGTCTTGAATTGAAAACGAGATGGGGGCGTTTGGCCGATGTTCAAGCCTTGGCTTTAGCGACGGTGACTAAAGCGGGACGGATAACGCGTTCATGCAAGGTGTAGCCTTTTTGCATCACGCTCACGATGGTGTTGGGCGGCTCGGTTGAAGACTCAACACTGGCCATGGCTTGGTGGTGATGGGGATTGAATTTTTCGGCAGCGGGCGGGTTAATCTCTGCAATGTGTGCACGCTCAAACGCGGATTTGAGTTGTCGCAAGGTGAGCTCTACGCCGCTTTGAAGTGTGGCCGGATCGGTGTGGTCGCTGGCGAGCGCCGCCTCTAAGCTATCGAGCACGGGTAGTAGCGATTCTGCGATCGATTCGACGGCAAACTTACGTGCGTTTGAAATGTCTGCTTGCGCACGCTTGCGTGCGTTTTCAGCATCGGCGACGGCGCGTAACCAAGCGTCGTGCTGTTCTTGAATGCGGGCTTCGGCGTCGGCCAGACGCGTTTCCAAACTGGCCGGCTGCGCAGCGGCTTCTTGACTGGGATCCGCGGGGCCCGCGGGGGCATCTTGGGTGGGTTCGGTCATGATACGGTTGGCTCCGAAACGGACTGATAAAGGCAGTTGCGCTGATAAGAGCGCAGGACTTAAAAACACAATCCCCCTGAAATGGGGGTGGTTTTGGCCAGTTCAAGGGGCAGCGGGAAGATTCAATGGTCGCAATTGTTGGTCGCGGCCTGATGCGGGTCAGCGCGGCAACAATCCCCCCGAGTCGGTTGGGGGGGCGCCCGGAGCGCCAAAACGCCGGGCCCAGTGAGTTGCGCGCGTTACCGCTCGGCGCCGATTTGTCGCGCGCGATCTGCCCGCGCGTTGCGCAAGGCTGCCGATTCGTTCTGGCTCAACCAAGCATGGGCGTGATCTTCAACCAAGCCAGCGAGTGCATCCATCCAAGTGGCTTCTTCGTTCAAGCATTCGATGTAACTAAAGCGTTTGCCCCCAGCACTTAAAAATGTGGCGCGCGCCTCAAGATTAATTTCTTCGAGCGTCTCTAGACAATCCGAGACAAAGCCGGGGCAAATCACGTCGACCGATTGCGTGCCGCTGTGCGCGAGTGCTTCTAATGTTGGCTCGGTATACGGCTCGAGCCACTTCGCACGACCAAAGCGGGATTGAAAGGTGACTTTGTATTGCGTTGGTTGGAGTTGTAAGTGCTCGGCCAATAAGCGTGCGGTGACGTAACACTCGCAGTGATACGGATCGCCCAAATCGAGTGAGCGCCGTGGCACACCATGAAAGCTCATTACCAGCAATTCACTGCGCCCCTGCGCTTGCCAATGGGCTTGAACGCGTGCTGCCAAAGCCGCGATATAGCGCGGGTCGCGGTGAAAGTGTTTGATGAATCGAACTTCAGGCTGATGGCGTGTGCGCGCTAACCAAGTCCCCAGCGCATCGCTGGTGCTCGCGGTCGTGCTTGCCGCGTATTGGGGATACAACGGCACAACAACCAAACGGTCACATCCGGCCGCACGCAGCGCGCTCAGTCGTTCGCCCATTGCACGTGCGCCATATCGCATGGCCCAATCAACAACCAGGCGGCCTGGGTGGCGCGCCTCGAGGATGGCGCCCAGTGCGCGTGACTGGGCGTCGGTATGTACCGCTAAAGGCGAACCGGCCGCGGTCCAGACGCCAGCGTATTTGCGCGCCGAGCGAGCAGGACGGATCAACAAAATGATGCCGTACAGAATCGGCAACCAAATCAATCGCGGAATTTCGACCACGCGATGATCAGATAAAAACTCAGCGAGGTAGCGTCGTACTGCGCTTGCGGTGGGTGATTGTGGTGTACCTAAATTAACCAATAGCACCCCAATGCGCTGTACCTGATCGTGGGCGTACGCGGGTTCAGCGCGAAATTTCATGGGGTTATTCCTGTGACAGTGCGCCGGAGAGTAATTTTGCGGTGATATCGACGATTGGAATGACGCGATCGTAGGCCATGCGTGTTGGGCCGATGACGCCGACAGCACCGACCAACTCGCCATTCACTTCATAAGGTGCGGTCACTACGCTCACCGCATCGGGTGCGGCAATGCCGGTTTCGCCGCCAATAAAAATTTGCACGCCTTGTCCGCGTAATGACAGATCCAGGATTTGCAGAATGGATGTGCGTTGCTCAAAGAGATCAAACAATTGACGCAAGCGTCCCATGTCGGAAGAGAGCTCTTCGACTGAAAGTAAATTGCGTTCACCACTGATGACATACGGTTCGGTGGTGTCGGAGACGGCTTTGTTGCCGGCATCGAGCGCGGCGTTCATCAGGGTGCTTAAGTCTTCGCGTAACGCGGCTAACTCGCCGTGCAATTTTGCGCGGGCATTTTCAAAGCTTTGTCCAGCGTAATGCGTGTTGATGAAATTTGCTGCTTCAGTCAGCTCTGAGGGTGTATACACGCGATCCGTAAACAAGATTCGGTTTTGCACGTCTCCGTCGCTCGCTACCACGATCAATAAAATTCGTTTATCGGATAAGCGTAAAAACTCGATATGTCGAAAGGTACCAGCGCGACGGCGCGGCACCATCACCACGCCAGCAAAGCGGGTGAGTTGGGACAACAGTTGCGAGGCCGACTGGACAACCCGCTGTGGGTTGTCGGGATGCAGGTGATCTTCGAGTTGATGAATTTGTGCTGAGTCCAGCGGTTTGGTCACCAACAATGAATCCACAAATAGTCGGTAGCCAAGTGCGGTAGGAATACGTCCTGCTGAGGTGTGTGGGCTAACGATCAGTCCCAGCTCCTCGAGATCGGCCATCACATTACGGATTGTCGCTGGTGATAAATCTAAGCCGGAGTGACGCGACAACGTGCGCGAACCCACCGGCTGGCCTTCAGCGATGTAGCGTTCAATCAGAGTTTTGAGCAGTACTTGGGCGCGCTGGTCAAGCATGAGGCGTATTTTACACTGCAGCGCCTTTGGCCAGGGATCTGCACTCTTCTTGCGAGCCTGTGGTTTAATTCTACGATGGCTGCTTCCTTTCAACGCGTTGCCTTGATTGGCAAATTTCAAAGTCCCGATGTGGCGGATTCTTTGCGCGCACTGGCTGATTTTTTGCGCGCCCGCGGCTGCACGGTACTGATCGAACAAGAAACAGCGCGCAATATTGGTGTGAATGCCCAAGCGGCGAGTTACGCAGAAATCGGCGCGCAGGCCGAATTGGCGGTGGTGGTTGGTGGCGATGGGACGATGTTGGCGGCTGCACGCAACTTGGTCGAGTATGGTGTGCCGGTGGTGGGGGTCAATCAGGGTCGGCTGGGTTTCATGACCGATGTGGCGTTACACGATATGCAAACTTCGCTCGGAGAAATCGTCTCGGGTCATTACACACTCGAAGAGCGTTCGCTGATCGAAGCTGAAATCGTACGCGACGGTCACACGGTGTTAAAAACGCTGGCCTTGAACGATGCGGTGGTGAACAAAGGCGCGCAAGGGCGTTTGATTGAATTTGAGTTGTACATCGATGGCGAGTACGTTTACACACTGCGTTCGGATGGCGTGATTGTGGCAACGCCCACGGGCTCGACGGCTTACGCCTTGTCTGCGCATGGACCGATTTTGCATCCGGCACTGCCTGCATTTGCTTTGGTGCCCTTGTGCCCGCATACCTTGTCGGCGCGGCCTGTCAGCGTCAGTGATCGCAGTCTCATTGAGATCGTGCTGTTGCATGCGGTGGATGCGCGCGCGCATTTCGATGGCCTTGCTTTAGCAGACGTTGTGGCAGGCGATCGTTTGCGCTTGCGACGTGCACAGACACCAGTTCGTTTTGTCCATCCTGCAACGTACGATTATTTTGCGATGTTGCGCGAAAAATTACGCTGGAGTGAGGCCGTTGAACGTGATGTACCGATGAGCACTTCGATCAGCGCATCCACACGGCATGCAGGCACCACCAAATAAAACATGCTGCGCCATTTAGCGATTCAAGATTTTGTCATCGTCGATCGACTCGAGTTCAGCTTGGCTGCGGGTTTTTCGGTGCTTACCGGCGAAACGGGCGCGGGCAAATCCATTTTGGTGGATGCGCTTGATTTGGTGGTGGGTGGGCGCGCTGAGTCAGGTGTGGTGCGCGAAGGTGCCACGCGCGCCGAAGTCGCGGCAGAATTTGAGTTTGATACATCGCACCCATTACAGACCTGGTTGGATACGCACGAGCTGAACGGTGATCCTGGGGTGTTGCTACTGCGTCGTGTGATTGAACAAAACGGTCGTTCGCGTGCGTGGATTAATGGTCATGTCGCTACGCTAGCGCAGCTGCGCGAAGCCGGTGAGGGCGTGCTCGATATTCATGGTCAGCATGCTCATCAATCCTTACTGCGACCGGTGGCGCAACGCCAACTCCTAGACACGCATGCTGGATTATTGCCGTTGGTTGAAGCTGTGTCGCAAGCTTATCGGGCGTGGCAGCGTTGCCTGAGCCAAGTGACACTGGCGCAGACGCAGCAAGCGGCGCTGCAAGCCGAGCGAGTCGAAGTCGACGCGCGGGTCACTGATCTGAAGCGATTGGCGCCCGAGCCTGGTGAGTGGGCGCGATTAGCTGCTGAACACGCGCGTTTGTCGAACGCGTCCGCACTTATCGAAGGGGCGCATTCGGCACTCCAAGCGCTTTCAGAAAATGAACCCGCGATACTGACGCAGATGGCGGCGATTCAAACGCAATTGCAACAGTTGTGTGCTCATGATGCTGGGCTCGCGCCGATTGTTGAATTACTCGACGGGGCGCAAGCGCAGGCCGCAGAGGCGGTGCGTGAGTTACGTCACTATGGGTCGCGTTTAGACTTAGATCCACAGGCGTTACAAGCTGCAGAACACCGCGTTGAAGCATTGCATGCTGCGGCTCGTCGCTACCGCATTAAGCCAGAGCAGTTGGCGGATTTTGCGCAAGAACAATTGGCGCGGCTCACTGCGCTGGCGCAGTCTAGTGATATCGCCGCGTTGCAATCGCAATTGGCCGAGTTGCACGCCGTTTATGTGGAGCGTGCTTCCCAACTGACCACGCAACGTAAAGCGGCTGCGGCGCAGATGGCCAACGATGTCACTGAGGTGATGCAAACATTGGCGATGTCTGGCGCCCGACTTGGTGTGCAGCTGCGTCCTTTAGATCAACCCGCTGCGCACGGCATGGAAGACATTGATATCGAAGTCGCTGCGCATGCGAGCTTGCCGCTACGGCCGTTGGCCCGAGTGGCATCAGGCGGCGAATTGTCGCGGATCAGTTTGGCTATTCAAATGGTGGCGAGTAAGGCATCGCCTGTACAAACCATGATATTTGATGAGGTTGATACGGGCATCGGTGGTGCCGTGGCGGAGGTGGTTGGGCTTGCACTCAAGCAATTGGGTGCCGAGCGTCAGGTGTTGGCTGTGACGCATTTACCGCAAGTGGCCGCGCAAGCCAATGCCCAGTGGCGCGTCACAAAATCTGGTGCCGGTGAGCGTGTAACCACGCAGTTGATCGCGCTCGATGCGCAGGCGCGCATTGAGGAGATCGCGCGTATGTTGGGGGGCACGCAAATCACTTCGACCACGCGTCAGCATGCAACGGAGTTACTGGCTCAAGGGGCAAACACAGCCCCAAAGCGCGCGCGCGCGGCGCGTCGAACTTAAGCGGTTGGATTCAGCGCGCCTTCGGTTCGATGCGCGCAATTGTCTTTTGTGCACTCAGCGTAAAGTGCCAACGAATGTCCGCGTAACGCAAAGCCAAGTCGTGAAGCCACATCTGCTTGTCGATGTTCGATTTCGTGATCATGAAATTCTTCAACTCGACCACATTGCAAGCACACTAAATGATCGTGGTGATGTCCTTCGTTGAGCTCGAAGACTGCTTTGCCAGTTTCAAAATGTTGCCGAGAAAGTAGCCCGGCTTGTTCAAATTGCGTCAGCACGCGATACACCGTAGCCAGGCCAACATCAATGCCTTCGGCAATGAGTTTGCGGTAAACGTCTTCGGCCGATAAGTGCCGCACTTTGCTCGACTCGAAGAGCTCGAGAATTTTTCGTCTGGGTAGGGTGGCCTTTAACCCCATCTCTTTCAGACTTTGGGAAGAAGAAAGCGGCATAGCAACTCCAAGACACGCAGAGGGATCGGCTATCATATCGCCATTCTTCATTTTAAGTGATCGCGATCATGCGCATAAAAGTTGCTGCACGTCTGGGCACGTTGCTTTTGCCGCGTCGGTGGTTGCTTTTGGCTTGCCTCAGCGTGTCGTTGTGCGGCTGTAGCAACCTACCCAAATTACCCGAACTACCGAGCCTACCGAAGTTGCCGAGCTTGCCGTCGATTGCCCCTTATCGAATGGACATTCAGCAGGGTAATTACATCACGCAAGAAATGGTCGCGCAGCTCAAGCCGGGCATGTCGAAAGAGCAGGTGCGTTACGTACTCGGCACCCCACTAGTGACGGATATTTTTCATGCCGACCGTTGGGATTATGTGTTCTACCGAGAGGTTCGCGGTGGTGCGCCCGAGCAGCGACGAATTGCGGTGTTTTTTAAAGACGAAGTGTTAGAGCGTATTGGGGGCGATGTGGTTGAAAAATCCGGAGAGACCAAATGAGTCAACAGGCCGTGCGCGTTGCTGTATCGGGGGCCTCAGGTCGTATGGGACGAACCCTGATTGCCGGGGTGTTAGACGATACAACCTTGACACTCGGTGCTGCGTTCGATCTCGCTGGGCAGGCGTGTATCGGCGAGGATGCTGGGCAACTCATCGGTGCTGCGGCCACCGGTGTGTTGGTGCGTGATGACGTTGCTGGTGCATTGGCCGCTGCGGATGTACTGATTGATTTCACGCGACCGGCAGGAACGTTGCAATACTTGGCGGCGTGTGTGCAGGCCAAGCGTGCAATCGTGATTGGAACGACCGGTTTTTCTGCTGCTGAAAAAAAACAAATCGCTGCGGCCGCGCAATCGATTCCGATTGTGTTTGCTCCCAATATGGCGGTGGGTGTGAATGTGACCTTTAAGCTGGCGCAAATTGCCGCACGTGCATTGGGCGATGACTATGATGTTGAAATCATCGAGTCGCATCACCGGCATAAGGTCGATGCACCTTCGGGAACCGCCTTGCGTTTTGGTGAAGTGGTGGCGCAAGCGTTGGGCCGTGACCCAGCGCGCGATTTTGTGCATGGACGTCACGGTGAACCTGGCGCGCGGCCCGCAAAAGAAATTGCCTTTCACGCGATTCGTGGCGGTGACATCATTGGTGAGCATACGGTGATGTTTGCTGGCATGGGCGAGCGTGTTGAAGTGACTGTGCGCTCATCGAGCCGAACAACCTACGCCGCTGGTGCGTTACGAGCAGCGCGTTTTGTCGCTGGGCGCGCAGCTGGTTTATACGATATGGATGATGTGTTGGGATTAAAGTAAGAATGTTTTAAATCTTTTGTTGTGTCAGGGCGCTCAATTTAAAAATAAAAATTTGAGCACAAAAATGTGATGACAAATTGCGCGCGTCATTTGCACAACACAAACCTACTGTGGTAATATTCATCGCTTCTGTAGAAGCGGAAGCGGCGAAAGCCCCTTCCGCTTTTTTTTCGTCTTTCACGCGTTGTTATGTTGATTGCATCCGCCACTTCAATTTGGTGATCTTTCAGCATGTCTTTGGAGTTTCTTTGTGACCACGTCTAACGCCGCCGCTCTCGTCCTTGCTGACGGAACGGTATTTCGTGGGCGAAGCATTGGTGCCACCGGTTTGCGTGTGGGCGAGGTGGTCTTTAATACGGCCATGAGTGGGTATCAGGAAGTTCTCACCGACCCATCGTATTGCAAACAAATCGTGACGCTCACGGCATCGCATGTAGGGAATGTGGGTGTTAATCCAGAAGATGCAGAATCAGCATCGATTCATGCAGCTGGTTTGGTGGTGCGTGATGTGCCGATGCGTTCTTCAAGTTGGCGTGCGACGGAAGCGTTGCCCGATTATCTGCGTCGTCATGCCGTGGTGGGTATTGCCGACATAGACACCCGGCAATTGACACGACATTTACGTATGCATGGTGCACAGTCCGGCGCAATCGTTGCGGGCGAAGTGGATATTGATGCCGCATTAGCGGCTGCACGTTCGTTTGCAGGTTTAGCTGGCATGGATTTGGCGCGCGAGGTGAGTGTGCAATCTGCTTACCCATGGACAGAGGGTGCATGGTCCTTGGGGCAAGGTTTTGTGAGCGTTCCCCAGCGCCCTTTTCATGTCGTCGCTTTTGATTACGGGATCAAACGAAATATTTTGCGTCTGCTTGCGGCACGTGGTGTGCATATCACCGTGTTACCTGCTCAAACAACTGCGCAAGCGGCCTTGGCGTTAAAGCCGGACGGTGTGTTTTTGTCCAACGGACCGGGCGATCCAGAACCATGTACTTATGCCATCCGAGCAATTGCACACATTCTTAAGCACACGAACCTACCGATATTTGGAATTTGTTTGGGTCATCAGTTATTGGCCCTAGCCTCGGGGGCGCGCACCATCAAAATGAAATTCGGACACCATGGCGCGAACCATCCAGTTAAAGACCTCGACACCGGGGCTGTCGCTATCACGAGTCAAAATCACGGCTTTGCTGTCGATCCAGATTCGTTGCCCAACAATTTACGCGTCACGCATGTTTCTTTGTTTGATGGATCGATACAGGGTTTAGCGCGCACAGATCGCGCTGCGTTTAGTTTTCAGGGGCATCCCGAGGCAAGTCCTGGTCCGCATGACATGGCGCATCTGTTTGATCGATTTATCACGCTAATGCAAAGTACAGTGGGTGCGCATGCAGCGAAGTAAGTCATCTTGCTTAAGTCGAAAGGTGCGGCATGCCCAAGCGTGAAGATATCCGTAGTATTTTAGTGATTGGGGCTGGACCGATTGTGATTGGTCAAGCCTGTGAGTTTGATTACTCGGGAGCGCAAGCTTGTAAGGCGTTGCGCAGCGAAGGTTATCGCGTAGTGTTGGTGAATTCCAATCCTGCCACCATTATGACCGATCCAGAAACGGCGGATGCCACTTACATTGAACCGATTACGTGGCAAATGCTTGCGCGCATCATCGAAAAAGAACGCCCCGATGCGCTGCTACCGACCATGGGTGGACAAACAGCACTGAACTGCGCGCTCGATCTTGCCCGTGAAGGCGTGCTAGAAAAATTTAATGTCGAGATGATTGGCGCTAGTCGCGAAGCCATCGATAAAGCCGAGGATCGCGAGAAATTTAAAAAGGCCATGACGCGCATTGGCTTGGGCTCGGCGAGATCATCGTTGGCGCATTCGATTGAAGAGGCACTGCAAGTGCAGTCAGGGTTGGGTTTTCCTGTTGTGATTCGTCCGTCTTTTACGATGGGCGGCAGTGGTGGTGGGATTGCTTATAACCGTGAAGAATTTATTGCGATTTGCGAACGAGGTCTCGAAGCCTCGCCAACCCGCGAGTTACTGATCGAAGAGTCGCTGTTGGGTTGGAAAGAGTACGAAATGGAAGTGGTCCGCGACCGTGCCGATAACTGCATCATCGTGTGTTCGATCGAAAATCTAGACCCGATGGGCGTACACACGGGTGATTCAATTACAGTTGCACCGGCGCAAACCTTGACGGATCGTGAGTATCAGCTGATGCGTAACGCATCGTTGGCCGTGTTGCGTGAAATTGGGGTCGATACAGGCGGTTCTAACGTACAGTTTGCGATTCATCCTGACGACGGTCGGATGGTGGTTATCGAGATGAATCCGCGCGTGTCGCGCTCATCAGCACTGGCTTCCAAGGCCACCGGATTTCCGATAGCGAAAATCGCAGCCAAACTTGCGGTGGGATATACGCTCGATGAATTGCGTAACGAAATTACCGGTGGTGTCACGCCGGCCTCGTTTGAACCAAGTATCGATTACGTGGTTACCAAAATTCCTCGTTTTGCCTTCGAAAAATTTCCGCAGGCCAATGACCGCTTGACGACTCAAATGAAGTCGGTGGGCGAAGTCATGGCGATTGGTCGAACCTTTCAAGAGTCTTTTCAGAAAGCATTGCGTGGATTAGAAGTTGGCTTAGATGGATTGGATAGCACCGTGCGAACGCGTGAGGCCATAGCTCGCGAGCTTGCTGAACCCGGGCCGGCGCGTATTTGGTATGTTGGTGCGGCATTTCGTGCAGGTTGGACCTTGGATGAAGTGTTTGCGCTCAGTCATATTGATCCTTGGTTTTTGGCGCAAATTGAAGATTTAGCAAAAACAGAATTGCAGATAGAAGCCACCCACCTTGAGGCGCTCGATGCACCACGTTTACGCGCGCTCAAGCGACAAGGATTTTCAGATCGACGTATTGCAACCTTATGTGCAAGCGATGAAAACGCAGTGCGCGAAAAACGCCATGCATTGGGCATTCGGCCGGTCTATAAACGCGTCGATACGTGTGCCGCAGAATTCGCCACCGAAACGGCGTACCTGTATTCCAGTTATGAAATGCAGTGCGAATCTAGCCCAACCTCGCAACGTAAGATTATGGTGTTAGGTGGTGGACCCAATCGGATTGGTCAAGGTATTGAGTTTGATTATTGCTGTGTACACGCGGCGTTTGCGTTGCGTGATGATGGGTTCGAAACCATCATGGTCAATTGCAACCCCGAAACGGTATCGACTGATTTCGATACGGCCGACCGTTTGTACTTCGAGCCATTGACTCTCGAGGACGTGCTTGAAATTGTGGCGATAGAGCAGCCCGTGGGCGTGGTGGTGCAGTATGGCGGTCAAACGCCCCTGAAGTTAGCGCGCGCACTGGAGGCTAACGGCGTACCGGTGATTGGGACCTCAGCAGAGTCGATTGATATTGCCGAAGACCGTGAACGTTTTCAGCAACTGCTGCAACGCTTAGGCTTACGTCAACCGCCCAACCGCACTGCGCGCAGCACGGAACAAGCGGTTCAGCTGGCTGAAGAAATTGGTTATCCCCTCGTGGTGCGACCATCGTATGTGTTGGGCGGTCGTGCGATGGAAATCGTGCATGAGCGCGCTGACCTTGAACGCTATAAGCAAACTGCGGTGCAAGTGTCCAACGATGCGCCGGTGTTGCTCGATCGTTATTTATCGGATGCTATCGAAGTGGACGTGGATTGCGTGGCGGATGCCACCGGTGCGGTATTGATTGGTGGCATCATGCAGCATATCGAACAGGCCGGCGTCCATTCAGGCGACTCTGCGTGTTGTTTGCCACCGCATTCTCTGGCCAGTCATTTAGAGCGCGAGTTACGTCGTCAAACGACGTTGATGGCGCGCGCTTTACATGTGGTCGGATTAATGAATGTGCAATTCGCGATTCAACGCGATACGGTATTTGTGCTCGAGGTTAACCCACGCGCGTCGCGCACGGTGCCCTTTGTTTCCAAAGCAACGGGCTTACCGTTGGCGAGCATCGCGGCGCGTTGTATGGCGGGCCGTTCGTTGGCCGATCAAGGTATCCATGCCGAGGTGATCCCGCATTTTTTCTGTGTCAAAGAAGCTGTTTTCCCGTTTGCGAAATTTCCTGGTGTCGATACGTTGCTGGGTCCTGAGATGCGTTCAACAGGCGAAGTGATGGGCGTTGGGACAAGCTTTGGCGAGGCCTTTCTTAAAGCACAACTTGCTGCAGGTGTGCGTTTGCCGCAACGTGGTCAGGCATTTGTGAGTGTGCGTGATAGCGATAAGCTTGCCGCTGTTCAGGTCGCCCGCGATCTGCTTGAGCAAGGCTTCACGATTTATGCCACGCGCGGTACGGGTGCTGTGCTCGCAGCGCACGGTGTATCGGTCAGTTTTGTGAACAAAGTTGCCGAGGGGCGGCCCAATGTGGTCGACATGATTAAAAACGGCGATTTAAATTTAATCGTCAATACCGTTGAAGATCGACGCTCTGCGGTGGCTGATTCACGGTCGATTCGTACCGGTGCGTTGGCGCAACGCGTGACCTACTTCACGACGATCGCGGGTGCTCAAGCCGCTTGTGCTGGCATGCGTGAGCCCAAGCAGCTGACGCCGTATTGCCTTCAAGACCTACACGCCACATTGCGCACTGCATAAAAATGAATTGCAGATCGCGCTGCGCTGAGCGCCTGGTCATGGAATAATGCGTACATGGCTAAAACACCGGTAACAATTCGTGGGTTGGAGCTGCTGCGCGTCGAGCT
>CAWUMP010000050.1:0-12384 GCA_963923385.1 uncultured bacterium
GGCTTGGATCACTGCATCGCTATCTTGCCCGCGCTTTTTAAGGCGGGTCTCGAGTTCGGCAATCGACGGCGGCAAAATAAAAATGCCGATGCTGCGAGGAAATTGTTTGCGGACTTGCTGCGCGCCTTGCCAATCGATTTCAAGCAACAAATCATCACCCGCAGCCAATACGCTTTGTATGACGGCTTGGGCTGTGCCGTATCGATTGCCGTGTACCAATGCGGATTCAAGAAACTCACCTCGGTCCAACATACGTAGAAAAGTGGCTTCATCGACAAAGTGATATTCGCGACCGTTTTGTTCGCCAGGCCGTGGCGCACGCGTGGTGTACGACACGGATAGCTTCAGTCGTGAATCGGCTGGTAAGACCGCACGAATCAGCGAACTTTTTCCAGCGCCCGATGGGGCGGTCACCATAAACAGATGGCCCAGTGATGACTTCATTCGATGTTCTGCACTTGTTCGCGCATTTGCTCAATAAGCAACTTGAGCTCTAGGGCGCATTGCGAAATGGCGCGTGAGGCTGCCTTGGCTCCCAAGGTGTTGGCTTCGCGATTGAGTTCTTGCATTAAAAAATCGAGTCGCTTTCCCGCAGCGCCGCCTTGATCAAGGATGCGTTCGACTTCGTCTAGATGCGTGACGAGACGTTGCATTTCTTCATCGACATCGATCTTCATGGCAAAGACCGCGATTTCTTGCCGAATGCGCTCATCGTCAGCGCTTTCCATGACCTCACGCAAGCGTTGCGATAATTTTTCTTGGTATTGCGCAATCGCATGCGGTACTTCGGGGGCAACCTCGGTGAGTCGAGCACGGATACTCCCCACGCGTTCACGAATCACACTGGCTAAGCGTGCCCCTTCACGTTGCCGAGCGGCGGCGAGTTCATCGAGTAAGGTATTGGCCAGTGTGGTGGCTGCTGCACGTAAAGCATCTTCGCTGATGCGGCTTTCCGCGAGCACACCAGGCCAGCGCAGCACATCGGCCACGCGTAAGGGCGGCGCATCCGGAAAATGACTGCGTACCGTGGTGCTGAGTTGTTGTAATTGCGCCATGGCCTCGGTGTTGAGGCTAGGTGCAGCATCGCCGGCGGCGGCTGTCGAAAATGAAGCGCGGCAATCGACTTTGCCACGCGATAGACGTGCACTGATCGCTTCGCGTAAGATCGGCTCGAGTAAGCGCAATTCTTCTGGAATACGAAATTGAATGTCCAGATAGCGCGCGTTGACCGTGCGCAGCTCAAGCTGCAGCGAGCCAGTGCTCAGCGTATGAGCAACCAAGGCGTAACCGGTCATGCTATGAATACGAGACATAGAATACACACGCAATAAAAGCGGTTGCGTATCATAGCAGTGCTTTGCGCGCGTGATCGTCCGCATCCTGTGTGGCGATCCCTCAACAAACACCCCGATTATTTATTTTTGGAAGATGTATGCGACCCAGTCAACGCCAGCCTGACCAACTACGTGCCGTACAAATACAACGTGGCTTTACACGACATGCCGAGGGCTCCGTGCTCGTCAGTTTTGGTGACACCCGTGTGCTATGCACGGCCAGTGTTGAAGAATCAGTCCCCGGATTTTTACGTGGGAAGGGTCAGGGCTGGTTGACGGCGGAATACGGCATGCTGCCGCGTGCGACGCATACGCGTGGCGATCGCGAAGCAGCGCGTGGTAAACAAAGCGGACGCACGCAAGAAATTCAACGCTTGATTGGCCGCTCGATGCGCGCTGCCGTCGATTTATCGCGATTGGGCGAACGTACCATCAAGATCGATTGCGACGTGTTGCAAGCCGATGGGGGCACGCGTACCGCAGCGATTACCGGTGCCTTTGTCGCGGTACATGATGCATTCACTTGGTTGCTACAGCGCGGTACGCTCAAGGGGTTACCGCTACTTGATTTTGTGGCAGCAGTTTCAGTGGGCATGTATCAAGGGGTGCCGGTACTAGATTTAGATTACGCAGAAGATGTCGATTGCGATACCGATATGAATGTGGTGATGACGGGCGCTGGAAAATTTATTGAAGTGCAAGGCACCGCCGAGGGCGCTGCATTTTCGCGCAC
This sequence comes from uncultured bacterium, assembly GCA_963923385.1. Classification (GTDB taxonomy): domain Bacteria; phylum Pseudomonadota; class Gammaproteobacteria; order Burkholderiales; family SG8-39; genus SZAS-79. Next base: position 2,068 of record CAWUMP010000050.1, read on the forward strand.
AGAAATGGATGCGTTATTACAACTTGCTGAGAAAGGTATTGCCCACTTGGTGCAATTACAAAAACAAGCCTTGGCAAGTTAAGTTTGCGCAGGGCGATCCTTGTTTAGCGTTTTATTTACTCTGTGATGAACCCGATGGTGCCAACACCACCGCAATGGATTTTGGCTTCATCGAATCCAGGAAAATTCAACGAACTCAGCGCGCTGTTTGCGCCGCTGGGCGTGTCCTTAATCAGCCAAACGGCGCTCGGCGTACCTGACGCACCCGAACCACACCACACGTTTTTAGAAAATGCGCTCGCGAAAGCGCGATATGCAAGCGCCGCTGCACAGTTGCCGGCGTTGGCGGACGATTCAGGGTTGGTGGTGCCCGCATTGAACGGCGCACCTGGCGTGCAATCGGCGGTCTATGCAGGTGAGTCCGGTTCACGCCAAGAGCGCGATGCACGGAATAATCAGAAACTTTTACAGGCACTCAAACAAGTCTCTGATCGACGTGCGTTTTACGTGTGTGTGTTGGTGTTCGTGCAGCATGCAAACGATCCTTACCCAATCGTTGCGCAAGCCACATGGTCTGGAGCAATCATTGACACCGCGCGTGGGCAAGGTGGCTTTGGCTATGACCCGTATTTTTTTCTGCCTTCACTTGGTCAAACCGCAGCAGAGTTGGCGCCAGAACAAAAAAATCGTCTCAGCCATCGCGCCCAAGCCTTGCAGCAATTACTGGCGCAATGCAGTGCGTTGACAAGATGAGTGCATCGAAGTCGACAGAGGCGCACGCTACGACGGCTGCGAACACCCAGACGGTGTCGTTATCACGTCCAAGTGAAGTGTCGCTCGCGCAATTACCACCCTTGGCGCTGTATGTACATCTACCATGGTGCGTGCGTAAATGTCCCTACTGTGATTTTAATTCGCACGAAGTTGGGCATGATGCGGCGCTACCCGAAGAAGCCTATGTCGATGCGTTGATTGCTGATCTTGAGCATGCCTTGCCGTGGATTTGGGGACGGCGTGTGAGTAGTATTTTTTTTGGTGGTGGCACGCCTAGTTTATTTTCGGCGCGTAGTTTAGATCGGTTGCTTGCTGCGTTTCGGGCGCGTATTGGCATTTCGCCGGATGCAGAAATTACCCTCGAAGCAAATCCGGGTAGCGTTGAGGCGCAAAAATTTCGTGACTACCGTCAAGCCGGTGTGAACCGGTTGTCGTTAGGGATTCAAAGTTTGGATGACGCGCAATTACGCGTGCTGGGGCGCATTCACACAGCCGATGAAGCGCGGCGCGCGATTGCAACTGCGCAGCGTATTTTTGATCAGATGAATCTCGACGTGATGTTGGCGTTGCCTGGTCAAGATGTCGAGGGCATGCAACGCATGCTGCGTGAAGTGATTGGCTTTGGTACGCCGCATCTTTCGGCCTATCAACTCACCTTAGAGCCCAATACCGTTTTTCAACGCTATCCGCCGGCTGATTTGCCTTCGCATGATATTGCTGCTGCTGTTCAAGAATGCGCCCAAGCGACGCTCATCGCTGCAGGTTATGAACACTACGAAACCTCAGCGTTTGCTCGACCAAACATGCGCTGTCGACACAACCTCAATTACTGGCAATTTGGCGATTATCTTGGTCTCGGCGCAGGCGCACATGGCAAGTTAAGTTTTCCGGATCGTATTGAGCGCCACGCGCGTATTGCTCAGCCACGCGAATATATGCCGCGTGCGTTACAACACGATTCCATCTTGACGTACACGCGCGTACGCAGCGAAGACTTACCGTTTGAATTTATGCTCAACGCGTTGCGCTTGTGTGAGGGCGTGCCCTTGACCTTGTTTCGTGAGCGTACGGGACTTGAATTGACGCGCATTGCGCAACCCTTGGCGCAGGCCGAGGCGCAAGGCTTACTTGAACGCGATCACACACACTTACGACCGACTGCCCATGGGCAGCGATTTTTAAACGACTTACTGACCCTATTTTTGCCCTAGACGTGCGCGTTGCGTGTAGCGCAGGGCGACGCAATTTTTTTAAATACGAGATCGTGCACCGCGTGACCCAGTTTGAGTCCGCGTTGCTCAAATTTGGTCAGTGGCCGCCACACAGGTCGCGGTGCGTAATCACTCGCGGTGTTGATGAGTAAAGGCGATGCGCGTAATACCTCGAGCATGTGTTCGGCGTAAGGCGGCCAATCGGTGGCCATGTGCAGATAGCCGTTTGGCGCAAGCTTGCGTGCGACTTGCTCGACAAACGCCGGTTGCACAATACGCCGTTTGTGATGCCGTTTTTTAGGCCATGGATCCGGAAAATATAAATGCACGCCAGCCAAACTGTCTGCAGCAATCATCGTTTGCAATACCGCGAGTGCATCGTGCCGAATCACGCGCACATTGGTTAAGCCGCGCGTGGCAATGTGCTTGAGCAAGGCGCCGATACCGGGCAGATGTACTTCAATCGCGATGAAATCTGTATCGGGTCTTGCAGCGGCAATCGCAGCGGTGGTTTCACCCATGCCAGAGCCGATTTCTAGCACCAGTGGTGCGTGTCGATGAAAGATCGTTGATGCATTAATCGGTGTGTCGCGAAAGGCTAATCCAAACTGCGGATAGAGCGCATCGATCGCGCGCTGTTGTGCCTCTGACATTCGACCTTGACGCAGCACATAGCTGCGGATGCCGCGGCGAGACGCGCTCTCGGGTGCGTCGTCGATGGGCGGCGTGGAGTCAGCGGCGTTCAATGGACCTACGTTTGTTTGGGGGCAATCATGCCGCCAATGGGCGAAGAGGGCACAGCGCTATAAAACTTTTTTGGCATGCGCCCAGCTAAAAACGCATCGCGTCCAGCTTGCACACCTAAGCGCATGGCGTGCGCCATCCGAATCGGATCGTGCGCTTTTGCAATCGCGGTATTCATTAACACGCCATCGCAGCCAAGCTCCATCGCGATCGCGGCATCAGACGCTGTACCCACGCCGGCATCCACCAGCACCGGCACTTGAATACGCTCGATGATGAGTTGCAAATTCCACGGATTTAAAATGCCCATGCCCGAACCAATCAACGAGGCCAGCGGCATCACGGCTACGCAACCGATGTCTTCAAGCATCTTGGCTTGAATCGGATCATCCGCGCAGTACACCATCACCTGAAAGCCGTCTTTCACTAAGGTGCGTGCGGCCAGTAGCGTTTCGGGCATGTTGGGATACAAAGATTCAGCATCACCTAAGACCTCAAGCTTGACCAGCGCGTGGCCATCAAGAAGTTCGCGCGCTAAACGTAAGGTGCGCACAGCATCTTCTGCCGTGTAGCAGCCAGCGGTGTTCGGTAAATAGGTAAATTGCGAAGGGGGTACCGCATCGAGTAACGAAGGCTCGCCGGCTTGTTGTCCGATGTTGGTACGACGAATCGCCACGGTCACAATTTGTGCACCCGAGGCATCGAGCGCGGCGCGGGTTTGCGCAAAATCTTTGTATTTGCCAGTGCCCACCAGTAAGCGCGAGGCATACGTTTTTCCGGCGATGATGAGCGGATCGGAAGCAGGGTGTTGCATGGCACTCACTCTTAATAGGTATGAATTATTTTGGCGTCGATCGCGACGTCGTTACATAAAAAATCTTGACCAAACGCCTAGCCGCCGCCTACGGCGACAACGATTTCTAGTTGATCACCATCGCACAGCACGGTGTGACTGTGTGCGCTGCGCGGAACAATCTCGCCATTGCGTTCGACGGCTACTTTTTTACCAGTCAGCGCCAACTGCGCCAGCAGCGCGCTGACATCGCACGCGGCTGCAAGCTGCATGACTTTTCCGTTCACAGTGATATTGAGCATAGGCATAAGCGTAGGATGTCGTAATTTTAACCCGCCCGCGTTTTTTGCGAGGAACGTCCACCATGCTTGAGCCGATCACCCTTGTTTTGGTTTGTTTGGCTGCGTTTGCTGGAGCCATTGTGGGTGGCATCGGTGGCTTCGGGACGGGCATTGTCCTCACCGCTGTGCTGGCGCCGTTGATCGGCTTTAAAGCCTTGGTGCCGGTGTTGAGTGTGGCTGGCGTCGTGATCAACGCCGGGCGCTTCTGGATGTATCGCGACAATTTTGATCGCTACGCCGCGCGCCGTGTGTTGCTGGCAGGTCTGCCCTTTCTCATTTTGGGCACTTGGGCGTATAGCCGTATGGATGGTCGCGCGTTGGGGCTGTGGTTAGGAAGTTTTGTGATTCTCAGTATTCCGCTGCGTCGTTGGCTGGCCGCACGCGGCACGCTGTTGGGTCCGATTGCGCTGACCACGGGCGGAGGTGTGTTTGGCTTTGTGTCTGGTGCAGCCTCAGGGACCGGCGTGATTTTGGTGTCGTTGTTGTTGGGCGCAGGCTTGAGTGGTCAGGCCGTACTCGCAACCGATGCGATGGTGACGATCGTGATCGATTTAAGTAAGACACTGCTCTTTGGCGAACTTGGGGCGCTGAATTTTTCGGCATTGACCTTGGGCTGTTTGATTGGCCTCAGTACCTTGCCAGCGAGTCGATTGGCCGCGTGGTGTGTCGAACGTTTAGGTGCGCGCGTGCACGTTCTGGCCATGGATGCGCTGATTCTTGTCGGGGGTGCCAGCATGTTGTGGCAAGCACTTCGCACTGAAACGACGTTTTAATTTGTCGCGCCTGACGGAAGCGTTGTGTTGCTTGTGCTACGTGCTTAGCGCACTTGTCCCATCTTGATTCGTTTGCGCCAATCCCATGGCGCTTCGGCGTGATCGGCCCACAGCCCGCGCCCCGCAGCTTGCGCTTGGCGTTGTGCCTCGGCGTAGCGCAATTTGTCGGCGGCAGATTGTTCGGCGGAATACTGCGTGTACCACCACGCGGCACCCGCATCCACTTGAGCGAGCGCGAGGTCTTGTTGGCCAACAAACACACGACACACTTTTCTTCCATAGCGATCAGATTTAATGCAATCCAGCGTCGGCTGCATGTCTTGCAGTAGCGTGCGCAAATGCTCTCGTGCAAATTCGCCATGCGCTTGGCGAAGCTCAGGCGCGTCAATCGCCGCGATGCGTACTTTAAGCGTCTGGCCCTGCGGGGTGCGCACGGTGAGTGTGTCGCCATCGTGAACATGTAACACGCGGACGATCCCCGGTTCGAGTGGGGCTGCACAGAGGGTGGTCGTGGCCAACAGCAGCGCCCAGCCAAGCACCAGGCGCATGAAATCGAGGGTCACCCTGCGTGGGCCACGCGCACTCAGACATTGATAGCGATGCGCAACCGGCGTGTATTGGTCGCGAGCTAACCCAAGACTTAATATAAATGCCATAAAAACTATTTAGCACATATTTAGCCCTCACAGATGCGGCCTCATTGGCTTGGTGCCAACGTAACCGCGTTTGCTAAGCGGTCCGAGCGCTTCGGGGACTCAGCTAAAATTGCCGGCTGCGATGGTTCCTGTAACACGCGTCGGTATCGACTGGCATCGCTGCGAGGGTTCATGCGGGTGTCGTCTAATGGCAAGACAACAGCTTCCCAAGCTGTGAACGTGGGTTCGATTCCCATCACCCGCTCCAACAACCATCGGTGGTGCTAAATCTGCCTCGGTTCGCAGCGCGGCTTTACGGCGGCGCGCAAAATCCCTATCTTGCCAAGATGAATCCAATCGATACGCGTCGTTTTACAGAGGCCATGCGTCTTGCCGCCACGCCGGTGTGTGTGGTCACCACGGATGGGCCTGGGGGACGCTTTGGCGTCACAGTCAGTTCGATGTGCACCGCTTCAGCCGAGCCTCCGCAAGTCTTGGTTTGTGTGCATTTAGGTGGCCCTAGCCCTGCCGCGATCCGAACCAACGGACACTTTGTCGTCAATATTTTGGACAGTCGTCATCGGCATGTGGCCGATTCGTTTGCGGGTCGTATCGAGCGTTGGCGTAACGATCGCTTCGCGTGCGATACATGGACGACGTTGGTAACCGGTTCGCCAGCCCTGTGCGATGGACTGATTACCATTGATTGCACGCTGACCAACGAAATGATTGTCTCCACCCACGCGGTATTTGTAGGCACGGTGGTGGACTTGCAAAGTCGCGAGGGCACGCCGCTGTTATATTCCGATCGTGCATATCGTCGTTTGGAAAACGAAGCACAAGAACGCATGGAGAATTTTTAGCAATGACTTTTTCCATTATTGCGCGCTGTGCACGAACCGGCGCGTTTGGTGTGGCGGTGTCTTCGGCCAGTATTTGTGTGGCCGCGCGTTGTGGTCGATGGGCGCGTGCAGGAGTTGGTGTGGTCGCGACACAAAACATCACCGATCCCGCATTGGGACAGTTGGGTTTAGATTTATTGCAGCAAGGGTATGGCGCGCAAGCCACGTTACGCGCGCTGGTCGATGCGCAACCCTTTGCAGATTTTCGTCAGCTCGCGGTGCTTGATGCAGAAGGACGCAGCGCGAGTTTTTCTGGCAAAGCGGCGCTTGGATTACATCGTGCTGCGCCTAGCGAGGATTGTCTTGCCAGCGGAAATCTATTGGCCGATGCCGGTGTACCAACAGCGATGGTGCGTGCCTTTGCAAGTCACCCGCAACATCACTTGGGCGCGCGCTTGATAGAAGCATTGGCGGCTGGATTAGCCGCAGGCGGCGAAGTCACCCCGGTGCGCTCGGCCGGCGTGTATGTGGTTGAACGCCACTGTTGGCCAGTGATGGATTTGCGCGTCGATTGGCACGACGCGCCGATCACCGAGTTGCAACAACTGCACGCTCTATATGCGCCGCAAATGCACGACTACATCCAACGAGCGGTTGATCCCACCAAAGCGCCGGGGTTTAAATGAGTGAGCCAGCATTGGCAAAGCAATCACGCGTATTTTTTTTAAACGGTCCGAATGCCAATTTGTACGGGCACACCGCGCAAGGCACGTACGGCAACGACACCTACGACATGTTACAAGCGCGCTGCGAAGCCGAAGCTACGCACTTAGGGATTACTTTGTCGTTTCGGCAAAGTAACGCTGAAGGGGAACTCATCGATTGGATTCAAGAGGGCATACAACACGCCGACGGGTTAATTATTAACGGGGCTGGATTAACCTACACATCGATTGCCTTACTCGATGCGTTGCTTGCGTTTCCTGGGCCGATTGTTGAAGTACACATGAGCAACATTTATCGACGCGAAGCGTTTCGCCATCACTCGTATATTTCTCGCGCGGCCACCGGCATTGTGGCAGGGCTGGGTGCAGACGGTTACGCACTGGCGTTAACGGCCATGCGTCGCTTGTTGGATCGACCAAAAAACTAAACACCCACGCCGCATCAAAAACTTGACGCTATGGCCTTACTTTTTTATTCACAGTTTGATTCACCAGACCAGTGGCGTACCCATTTGGCAGCCGCGATGCCAGCGCTCGCGTTTCGTGTTTGGCCTGAGGTGGGGGATCCCAACGACATCGAAGCCGCGTTGGTGTGGAAGCCGCCCGCGGGGGAGTTACGAAAATTTCCTCACTTAAAACTCATTGTTAATTTGGGCGCGGGGGTCGATTCGATTGTCAAAGACACCACGTTGCCATCGGGCGTACCCATCACCCGATTAGCAGACCCAGAAATGGGCCGCATGATGAGTCAATTTATTCTTGCGGCGGTGTTGCGACATCACCGTGAGTTTGTATCGTTTGCTCGAGCGCAACGTGCGCGTCGTTGGCATTACATTCATCCGCATGAAACCGCAGAGCGTACGGTCGGTTTGATGGGCTTGGGACAGCTTGGCGCAACAGCTGCGGCCGAATTAGCTCGACAAGGCTTTCAGGTACGCGGTTGGTCGCGCACTGAAAAACAAGTGCCAGGCGTGCGCTGTTTTCATGGTCAAGATGGACTTGCACCGTTCTTAAATGGTTGTGAGATCTTGATCGTCTTGTTGCCGCTCACCGCGCAAACCGAAGGTCTCGTTAATGCTTCGGTCTTTCAACAACTGCCACGCGGGGCAAAATTTATCAGTGTCGGTCGCGGTCGTGTGATCGACGAAGCAGCGCTCGTTGCCGCATTGCAAAGCGGCCAAATTGCGGAAGCAACGCTCGATGTGTTTCAGGTCGAGCCCTTGCCTGAAGATTCGCCACTATGGCAGATGGAACAAGTATTGATCACGCCGCATTTGGCTTCGGTGGCGATCCCACGCACGGCCGCGGCACAAGTGGCAGAAAACATTCAACGCGTGCGCGCAGGGTTAGCGCCGCTAAATGTCGTTGACCCGCAGCGCGGGTATTAACGCAGCCCCTCAGAATTTATTTCTTTTTGAGCCGACGCGTGTTGCGCGAGGCGGTTGCGCGCCACAATTTCGCCACGTGATCCTGCGCAAAGTCGGCGAGCAAATTGACCGCCGGACGCGTTAATGCACGCTTTAAACGTAAGCACACCACTTGCACGCCGGGTAAGTCATCGGCAATGGGGATGGCCACTACAGCTTGACCTTCGTAGGTGTAAGGCATACGAGGAATAGCATTCAGCACACCAAACCCCAAACCATGCGCTGCCAATGCACGCACCATTTCGTACGAGCGAGTGCGTTGCGCGATGCGTGGTTTGATATTGGCGCGTTGAAACAAAGACTGAAAATATTCGCGCGTGTGCGGTAGATCGAGCAAGATCAGCGGCTCGTTTTCTAATTCGTGCAAACGCACGCTGCGACGTGTCGCGAGGGCGTGTTGTTTACTCACAATCACTTGCGGTGCAAGCTCTGCAAGCACGGTGGCCTCGAACTCTTCGGTGAGCCCGTAGGCATAGCTAAACGCCAATTCGCAGCGTCCAGAGCGCAGCTGCTCAAATAATTCTGCTTGGTTGCCTTCTTCGGTCTGAATGCGCACATCGGGATAGTGTTGATTAAAAGCGGCGATTAATCCGGGCATTAAAAATGGGGCCAACGTGACAAAACAACCCGCGCTCAAATCGCCGCGTTGTGCTTGACCCATGTTGCCGGCAAACGCTTCGAGCTCGCGTGCATGGGCCAACAAACTGCGCGCCTCGGCGAGGAGACGCTCGCCCGCCGCGGTGAGGGTGAGCCCACGGGCATGGTGGCGAACGAAGAGCTGGATACCGAGCTGGGATTCTAGTTGGGCGATTGCCGCTGAAATCGACGGTTGCGACACGCGCATTGCTCCCGCGGCTGGCGTAACACCGCCGGCGTCGGCTGCGGCGACGAAATAGCGCAAGGCCCGCAAGGAAAGCTGCATAGGAAAATCCGATGCTAAAGACAGATAAATAGTATTTTATCTGATGCCGTGGGACCGGTACGGTAGGGTTTCCTCAATCTATTAGGTGGAGTCTTGCCATGTTGCGCACCGGACAGCAGTACAAAGATGGGCTGAAAGACGGACGTGAAATCTGGATCGACGGTGAGCGCGTAAAAGATCCCACCACGCACCCCGCATTCAAACCAATCGTCGATGTGAAGGCGCGTATGTATGACATCGCCTTTGATCAGCAATACGACGCCAATTTGTTTTCGTATGCCGATGGCGCTGAGCGCAACTCAAGCTTATTGCGTCGTCCGACCGAGCAGCAGCACTGGTGGGAAAAATGGAACGCCCTGGATGCCTACTTCAAAGACATCAAAGGGGTGGTGACCCGCGTCGGCGATGAAACCATTGGTGAGATGTGGTCGCTGTTTGATGGCCGCGAAGTACTGAACAAGATCGATCCGCGTTTTGCTAAAAACATCGATCACCACATTGAGCGTGTGCTGCGCGAAGATGTGTTCCACGTGTCGGCCAACACCGATCCCAAAGGTGATCGTTCGGTGCGTCCGCAAGATCAAGATCCAGACATGATGGTGCGTGTGGTCAAAGAAACCGACGCTGGCATCATTATTCGTGGCGCCAAATATGAAACCGCTGCGGCTTATGCCGATCAGGCATTTTTAAAGCCAACCGTTGGTGCGTGGTCAGATGACAAACTCTCGGATTATGCCGTTGGTTGTATCGTCAAAATGGGCGCACCTGGGGTGAAGCATATTTGCCGTTCGGGTTTTGCTGGCCGCGGCTCTAAAGAAGACTATCCGTTGTCCAACCAGTTTGATGAAGTCGACACCTTGATGGTGCTCGATGACGTACTGATTCCTTGGGAAGATGTGTTTTTCCATCGCTACACCGAGGGCGCGCGCTTTATTCGTTCGACACTACATCGCTATTCGGCGTTTCCGTATGTGTTGCGTGTGCTCTATACCGCCGACATGATGATTGGCGCGGCGATGTGGAACTGCAAGCAAACCGGCTTAGACAAAATGCAATCGGTGAAAGAAAAACTCGCCGACATGGTGGCCTATCGCGAAGGCATTCGAGCGCATTTGGCAGCCTCAATTGCG
>CAWUMP010000051.1:0-12381 GCA_963923385.1 uncultured bacterium
AGCCCCAGCCACGCCGCCGGCTCCAGCCACGCCCCCCCCGGCTGTCAGACCGTCGCCGTCGGCAGAACCACCGCTGCCGCCTGGGATGCGAGCCGCGCAAGCGAGCGTGCCGATGCAAACGCTGAACGTGCATGCCTTGGTTGTGGGTAATGCAGCCTACGCTGGTAGCGCACGCTTAAACAATCCTATGAATGATGCCCGCGCGATCAGCGAACAGTTTCGTTCTCTCGGATTTGCTGTGACCGAAGTCTTAGATGCCAATCGCGCGCAATTGGTGAGTGCGCTTGGACGCTTTAGTCGCAGCGCAGCCAATGCGGATGTCAGTGTGTTGTTTTATGCAGGTCACGGTGCGCAGATCGCTGGAGTGAATTACATGCTGCCGACAGATTTGGATTTACGCGACTTTAGTGCGGTGCCATTACAAGGCGTATCGCTGAATGCCGTGGTCGAGCAATATTTGCCGGGAAAAACCAAGCTCGTGTTTTTAGATGCTTGCCGTGATAATCCGTTGATGCAAGTGGCGAGCCGCGGCTTTAGTCGTGGCTTGGCGCCGATTAATGTATCCGAAGGAACATTGATTGCCTATGCAACCAAAGATGGTCAGGTGGCAGATGACGGTGGCAATCAACGCCACTCTCCATTTACAGCGGCGCTGTTAGAACATTTACGTGACCCCGATGACATTGCGGTGGTGTTGCGAAAAGTACGTGAACGTGTGCTGAAGACCACCGGTGGTAAGCAACAACCGTGGGAGTATGGTTCGCTCACGGGTGGTTCGTTGGTGTTATCTGCGATTCGTCCACCCGCACGACGTGATTAACGTGTGCTGATCTGCTGTTTTAAAGGAATCCTCGAATGTTGAAGTGTTTTGTAAGTGGTGTGTTCCTGCGTCGCGTCGCGGTAGCGATGAGTTTTCTCCTAGGCTTGGCCTTGATCCAAGCAGAGGTGCTTGCGGCAACTGGACGTCACGCGTTGTTGGTCGGTATCACGCGCTATCCACCATCGGCGTCAGCGATTGATTTAACGGGCGTGCCATTAGATTTAATTAGTGCGCGCAAGATGGCTAAGGCCATGGGCGTAGATGACAGCGCCATCAGCGAGCTGAAAGACCAAGAAGCAACAAAGACCAATATTTTGGCTCGCTTAGCGCAGCTGCGTGCCAAGGTGCTGGAGGGCGATCGTGTGTTTGTTTATTTTTCGGGACACGGTACACGCGTGATGACACGCAATGGTTGTGAGGAGGGTTTTCTAACTTTTGATGAACAAGTCATCAATGAACAAGAGTTGGCCAAGTTCACCAGCCCAATTAGTCAGCGCGCAGAAAAAGTAGTCGTCATGATTGATGCGTGCTTCTCTGAGGGCGTGGTAAATCCTGTGCGTTCGCTCAATCAGGCACGCCCTAAATTGGTCGCAAAATTTGCTAGCCGCAGCGTTACCCCAGCGTGTGATTTACAGGGAGTGAATAATCGCGCGGGGAGTCGCAGCTTGTTGAGTGAACTCGATCGACTCGGTGTACGTGGTGAAAATTTTGTGCAAATTGCAGCCGCGCGACGCGACGAAGTGAGCTGGGATGAAACAGATAAAGGTGGTGTCGCGACGCAAGCATTTAGCCAATGTCTTTTGAGTGATGCACAAGACCTCAATGGCAGTGGTGCAGTGTCATTGGACGAAGTGCGCGCGTGTGCACAGAAATTTGTCGATGCCAAAATGGCGCCACTGCGCGATCAAGGCTATTTACCAAACACCATCCAAGTGTTTGGTAATCGTAATTTGGTGGTGACACCGGCCATTACTTACAAACCACCTGCGCAAACGGTGGCTTTGGTTACACCTACACCCACACCCACACCAACACCCACGCCAGTGCCAGTTGCCGTGAAGCCGCCGGTGACTGCTCCAACACCAACGACGGTGACTGCGCCGCCAGTGGCCTCGCCAGTTGTTGAAGCCCCAACCCCCATCACACCGAGTCCGGTGTTGACGAGCCCACCGCCGAGCGCGCCGATACCGCAAGCCGTGGTGGATACGCCGGTTGCGGTGACGCCGCCTGCAACCGTGACGTCGACGCCGGTGAAACCATCACCACCAACGGCGGTACCGTCAACGCCGCCAGCGGCTCCGAAGCCACCGATCGCCAATAAGCCGCCGGCCTCACCCAAACCGCCGATCCAAGTGGTGACTGCGCCGCCGCCAACGCAAGCGCAAATCGCGCTTGCTCAGCAGATGGATATCCCCGCGCCGCCGCCGAACGTGATTGGTCCTTACGCCACGATGACCGACATCTTTCAGCAACGTGATCCGCGCCGCGCGTTACGTGTGACGATGCCGCGCAGTGAATTACGCATTGGACAAGATCCAGTGGCGATGAATATCCAATCTGCGATTGATGGCTATGTGTATGTGGTCATGCTCGGGAGTGATGAAAAAAGTTTTTACCTGTTGTTCCCAAACAAGATCGATACCAACAATCGCATCAAAGCCAATCAAACGTTGAAGCTGCCGCGCGAGAGTTGGAACATCACCGCGGCTGGTCCCGAAGGGGTCAATCGTGTGTTGGTGGTGGTGAGTCAGTCAGCGCGTGACCCGAAGATTTTTGTCCCTGAGGGCGCTGGCGGTGGCGACTTTACGTATGCCGTTGCTGATTTACAAAGCCGACGTCGCTTGGTTGATTTTTTTGTGGGCCGAGGCGTGCAAGGACGCTCGAGTGCGATGGCGGCAACTTTAATTGATTTGAAGGAGATCCGTTGATGTTACGTCTTGTGGTTGGGATATTGCTCGTCGCCGCGTCGACGGCTTTTGCGCAAGTACCGTCAGCGCAACAAGAATTATCAGTGGAGGATCTGGTGCGGGCGTTGACGCCGCCACAGGCATCGAGCACGCGCAGTTTGCGTAACCTAAAAGTAGAGCCCGCCAAGGTCGATTTGGTGATCAACTTCGATTTCAATTCGGCGCGTATTCTTGAATCGAGTCGACCACAACTTGAGCGTCTCGCAACGGTGATGAAGTTAGAACAAATGCGTACCTTACGTTTTCAAGTGGAAGGTCACACCGATGCCAAAGGCACGGCGCAGTACAACCAAACCCTCTCTGAGAAGCGTGCCGCTGCGGTAGTGAATTTTCTAACGCAAGAAGGTGTCGCTGGCGTACGCCTCGATTCGGTTGGTCGTGGCTTTAATGAGTTGTTGAACAAAGACGATCCAACCGCAGCGGCTAACCGTCGTGTGCGCATCGTCACCTTGGTGCAATGATGCGAGCGACGTCTTCCTTCAGTGTTGCGGTGATCTTGAGTTTGGTGAGTGTGGCTGCGAACGCCAATCTGCAACTCGTGACCGAGGCTGAAATGCGCGCTTCGGTGGCTGCACCTAGCTTGGTAGCGCGCGCGGTGCCTGAAAAAGATGCGCCACGTATTGAAATTATCGCCCCCGATTTACATGGCACAGTGAGCTCGCCAACGCGCGTGCAGCTTAAATTTATCGCCACCGCGCCTGCCGCCCCCAAGCTCGATACGTTTCGTGCTTTGTATGGCGCATTTCGTATTGATATCACCAGCCGTTTGCTTGAATACGCCAAACTCACCCCCGAAGGTGTGGTGCTAGATTCAGCCAATCTACCGTCGGGTTCGCACAGGATTTTTTTAGAAATACAAGACAGCGCAGGACGTGTTGGTACGCAAGTACTCAGCTTTACAGTGCAGTAAATTTTTAGCCTGATCCATCGTTGAAGGACGCAAATGCGCACGCATTTTTTATATCGGTTGTTGAGTTTGTGTGGTGTGGTTGTATTTTTTCTTGCAGCCTGCGCAAGCAATACAGAAAAAGTTGAAGTGCCTGAAGGCCCGCTCAAATTTATTGACCTGGCCTTATTTGACCGGCAGCTACAACAAAAGCTGCGCGATAAGCCCGATGAGGTGCGTATCGAGTTTGTTGATCGGGTCAAGCCCAGCCAGTTACCTGAGCGCCTCAATGTTTGGATGCTGGGGGTACAAAACGCAGGTGGTCAGGTGCGCGTGTCTTTGCCACCAGGAGACATGCAGCCGCGCGGATTGCCGTTGCTATCGTTTTTCCCCGCCCTGTGGAGCGCGATCCGCAGCGAGCGTCCAAGTGACGTACCGAAAGAAGTGATTGAAGGTTACGAAGCGCAAATTCAATTGCGCAACGATGGTAGCGGCGATCGCGTGGTCGATAGCATCGTACTGAAGCGCCGCTGACAGCAACTATTTTTTCGCGTCGGCTTTTTTGACGTTATCTTTTTTGGCGTCTTTGCCGGCATCCTTAGCGTCGCCCTTTTTGTCATCCGCGGGGGCGGGTTGGTCTGGATCGAGTGTGGTTTTGCACACCTCTTTACTACCGAGCTTGGTCGAAATTTCTTCACAGACCCGTTTGACGCGATAAGCGTGCGCTTGAGCGATGGGTGACCAAGCAAGCAATACGGTCATTCCCTGCATGGCTAAACGCTCAGCGCCCAGGCTGAGTAGGCACAGTGTGCTAGTACAGATGAGTATCGCGCGCAGATGCTTTTGCATTTGACCTCCAAGGGGGCAAGAACAATTTGTTTTGTACCGATGGGACATCGGACATCATTATTCAGTTCCTGCGTCACCTAAGATGGTGCGCGTTTGGTAGGCAAAAGTCTTGACGCAGTGCAAACGAACGCGTCTAGGTTTCGGCGGTTTTTTATGATGCGACTTCATTGGCGGTCGCGCCCATAAAAAAAGCCCGGCGAACCGGGCTTTTTTAGCGAAGGCAGCAAACGCTGCCAAGGCGATCAAACCTTACATGGGCTTGATGTCTGCGGCTTGCAGGCCTTTAGGGCCTGTACGAACTTCAAACGACACCTTTTGGCCTTCTTTGAGTGTCTTGAAGCCAGCCATTTGGATTGCGGTGTGATGCGCGAAGAGATCTTCGCCGCCGCCATCGGGGGTGATAAAGCCAAAACCTTTGCTGTCGTTAAACCACTTGACGGTTCCAGTTGCCATTGTTGCTTCCTTTCTGAATGCGCCGTGAGAACTCCGGACCACGGCGTCCGGGCATGGATTCGAGAAAGGGAACTGAAGACCAACTGTGCCGCTTTGCTGCTGCAAAGGCTTCACGACAGGACTGTGTGCTCACTGCTCGGTAATCACTGCAACCGACACCTTACCATCAAAAAACTGGCGTTGCAGATTATTTTCTGCGTCGCACAGGGGCATTTGTACGGGCTAGCGGCTGACTTAAGGGCAGTGCGGTTTGGTATTTCACCTGTTTCAATGCAAAGCTGGATCGGATGTTACCGACCCCAGGCACGCGGGATAAAAAGTCCATGATAAATCGTTCAAGTGCGGGAACATCCGGCATGACGATGCGTAATAGGTAGTCCGAGTCGCCGGTCATTAAATAGCACTCCATCACCTCGGGCCGGTCGCGCATGGCGCGCTCAAAAATATCGAGTGCCGATTCCACCTGACGTTCAAGCGTCACCTGCACAAAGACGCTGACGGTCAGGCCCACTTTGAGCGGATCGAGCAGCGTGACGTAGCGCGAAATATGTCCGCTCTCTTCGAGTGCGCGCACCCGAGCTAAACACGGCGAGGCAGATAAATGCACCGCCTTTGCCAGATCGACGTTGCTCATGCGCGCGTCTTGCTGCAGTTGTTCGAGGATGCGTAGGTCGGTCGCGTCTAGAGCGCTATTCAAAGAATTGGGAGACGCACGACGAGGAGGATGATTCGGCATTTTGGGTCTATTCAGCATATTCTGCTGAAAAAATTATTCATAAAAGCGAATTCTGCCTGAATAATGGATTTTTAGGATGGTATTCAGCACCTCATGCCAGTCACTTCAGCCTAGTATCTGCGCACGATGACCGATCTCTCTGAATTTGCTGGCGCTGCGCTTTGGCGCGTAAACCCTCCCGATGCCGACCCGCTCGAAACCGGCGAATGGCTCGATGCCTTTGATGCCTTAGTCGCCACCGCGGGACGCGAACGGGCGACATTTTTATTGATGAAGTTGCTCGAGCAAGCGCGGGCACGGCGTGTGCCGATGCCACCCGTGCTGAATACGGCGTATCGCAATAGCGTCACGTTGGCCGAGCAATCGCAATTTCCCGGCAACTTAGACATTGAACAGCGCTTGTCCTCGATTGTTCGCTGGAATGCGTTGGCGATGGTGGTACGCGCCAATCGTGCGCATGCTGAGTTGGGTGGTCACATCGCCAGTTACGCCTCCGCAGCGGATTTGTTTGAGGTCGGCTTTAATCATTTCTTCAAAGGCGCAAGCAACGACAGTCGCGGCGATTTGGTGTTCTTTCAACCGCATTCAGCGCCTGGTGTGTATGCGCGCGCGTTTCTTGAAGGGCGCTTAAGTGAGGCGCAATTAGATCGCTATCGACGCGAAACGCGTGGTGGCGGATTGAGTTCGTATCCCCATCCGTGGTTGATGCCAGATTTTTGGCAATTTCCAACGGGGTCGATGGGCTTGGGCCCGTTGGCTGCGATTTATCAAGCGCGCTTCATGCGTTATTTAAGTGATCGGGGTATCGCCAACACAACCGGGCGTAAGGTGTGGGCCTTTCCTGGTGATGGCGAGATGGACGAACCCGAATCGCTGGCAGGTTTGTCACTCGCTGCACGCGAAGGATTAGACAATTTAGTGTTTGTAGTGAACTGCAACTTACAACGTTTAGATGGACCCGTGCGTGGCAATGGTTCAGTCGTACAAGAACTCGAGGGCTTGTTTGCGGGCGCGGGTTGGAACGTCATCAAATTGTTGTGGGGTGCAGACTGGGATGCGTTGTTTGCGCGCGATGTCGATGGCGTATTGCTCAAGCGCTTGCATGAAACCGTCGATGGTGAATTTCAAACCTATGCCGCCACCGATGGACGATTTAATCGCGAGCACTTCTTTAATAAATATCCAGAGCTACAAGCGTTAGTGGCGCACATGACCGATGCCGATATCGATCGCTTACGTCGTGGAGGCCATGACCCAGTCAAAATTTACGCTGCATACGCGAGTGCCATGGCGCATCGCGGTCGACCGACAGTGATTCTTGCGCAGACCAAAAAAGGATATGGCATGGGCCATTGGGGCCAAGGCAAGATGGGCGCGCATCAACAAAAGAAACTCGAAGCCGAAGCCTTGTATGCATTTCGCGATCGGTTTGCGTTGCCTTTAAGCGATGCCGATGTGGATGCGCTACGTTTTTATCATCCCGGCGCAGACAGTCCAGAGATTCAGTATTTGCATGCGCAGCGTCAGCAGCTCGGTGGTTATGTCCCGGCGCGACGCACCGATTGCGCCAAGATCACGGTCCCAACTCAACAAGCATTTCGTCGCTTACTGGAGGGCAGTGCCGAGCGTGAGCAATCGACCACCATGGTGTTTGTGCAGATGCTGGGACAGTTGCTTAAAGACGCGCAATTGGGACCACGTGTCGTGCCCATTGTGGCCGATGAGGCGCGCACCTTTGGCATGCAAAATTTATTTCGTCAGGTGGGCATTTACTCGGCTGTGGGCCAGCTCTATACGCCAGAGGATAAAGACGAACTCTTGTACTACAAAGAAGCCAAAGACGGACAAATTCTTGAAGAAGGCATTACAGAGGCCGGTGCGTTGGCTTCCTGGACCGCAGCGGCAACCAGTTACAGCGCGCATGGTGAGCCGATGCTGCCGTTTTATATTTATTACTCGATGTTTGGCTTTCAACGTGTGGGTGATTTAATTTGGGCTGCTGCAGATCAACGCGCGCGCGGATTTTTGATCGGCGCAACGGCGGGCCGCACGACCTTGGCCGGCGAAGGTTTACAGCATCAAGATGGCTCAAGTCACCTGACAGCGGCAACGATCCCAAACTGCCGCGCCTATGATCCGTGCTTTGGTTATGAGCTCGCGGTGATTGTGCAAGACGGTGCGCGCCGCATGCTCGAAGCGCAAGAGGACGTGTTCTATTACCTCACGGTGATGAACGAGAATTATGTGCATCCCGCAATGCCAGAAGGCGCCAGTGAAGGTATTTTGCGCGGCATGTATCGTTTGCGTGTAACACCACACGCTAAGACACCGCAATTACGTTTAATGGGTTCGGGTGCCATCTTGCGCGAGATGCTGCAAGCGGCTGATGTGCTTGAGCGCGAACATCAATTGGCCGTTGAGGTTTGGAGTGTCACGAGTTGGAGCGAGTTACGGCGCGATGCGCGTGCGGCCGATGCAGCAGGCGAATCGAGTTGGATCACGCAATGTGTAGGAACAACTACCTGCCCAACGGTTTTGGCCAGTGATTATGTCAGTGCACTACCCGATCTGATTCGTCCGTGGTTGAGCGGACCCACGCGGAGCTTAGGGACGGATGGTTTTGGACGCAGCGATACCCGCGCAGCGCTACGTGATTACTTTGCTGTGGATGCTGCTGCAGTGATACGCACTGCGTTGGGTTTAATCAACAAGCCCTAGAACAGATGTAGCAGCGTGGGCCAATAGAACCCCACCACACACAGCGCGCTCGCGGCCAACCCGAGTGCAGCGGCACTCCACGCCAATAGCATCACGCCGGTAATTACTTCGGCGGAGGCCAAGACGATAGCGATTTGTGTGGCCGCCGAAGCAAACTCGTAATGATGATAAGAGGCGAGCGCGCGATCGCGTTTGGCTTCTGCGGCTTTCGCACGCGCGGCGAGTTCTTTGCGACCTTCATTGGTTTCGGGTTCGGATTGATAGCGATCGGCGGTTTGCTTCCAAACGTCGATTTGTTTTTTGACCGATTCCGGGGCTTTGCCCGCAAAACTTACTTCAAGAGATTCGGCTGCGGTACGCAGCGTCGTTTGTCGAATCGATTTGGCTTGGAAAAACGACCAAAGATTGGTGGCTTCGATGTTGTGTGCGAGCGCCGAGGTTTGCGCGCCTTTGCCTAAGGTTTCAGAAAAAGCCAAGACCACCGCCAACATTGAAATCAATAGCGCGATTTTTTTATTGGACGGATCAATATGTGCACCACCAGACATGGCGATCTCCAGAAAAAGAGTTAAGACGCATTTTAAACCGTACGCCTTTTCCTGCAATCTTTAGGCAACGGGGAGTGTGTCGTTTAGGATGTCGGGATGTTGTACCTCAAACTTGTGCTGATGGCGGTTTTTTGGAGTGGCGTGTTCCCCGCGGTGACGCTGGTGTTACGCAGCATGGATTTATTTACTTCAATCGTGTTGCGCTTCGGTAGCGGCGCGTTGATTCTGTTGATGTTGTTGCGTTGGCGAGCGCGGCATTGGCCGCAGTTATCGCGGCGTGAATGGCTGCTGGTGCTGGCTTTGGGGCTGATCGGTATCTCGCTCTATAACACCTTGTTCACTGCTGGTCTGGCGCTGGTTGAAGCGAGCCGTGCTGCGCTGATTGTCCCAACCAACCCGGCGTTCACGGCCTTATTCGCCGCACTATTTTTGCGTGAACGTTTAGGCTGGTTACGTACGGTGGGTGTGGCGTTGTCCATGGCCGGTGCGTTGTGGGTGTTGTGTCGCGCAGATCCGTTGGCGTTTCGCACAGTGCAGTTTGGATTGGGTGAGCTGTATTTAGTGTTGTGTATCTTGACTTGGTGTATCTACACCTTGCTTGGTCGCGTCGCCTTGGCTTCGATGTCTGCACTAACGCTCACCGCGTACGTGATGGCAGTGGGCGTGTTGCCATTGACGGTACTTGCTTGGAACGAACCGCGTCAGCTGATCGAGGTGACTTGGGTCAGCTGGGCCGCGTTGGCCTACTTGGTCGTCTTTGGCACGGTGATTCCATTTCTTTGGTACTACGAAGGTGTTAAGGCCTTGGGCGCTGCACGTGCCGCGCAATTTATTAATTTGGTACCGCCAATTGCAGTGCTGGAATCAATTTGGTTGCTGGATGAACCGTGGACATCTGCGCTCGGTTGGGGCGTGGTGTTGGTGGTGGTCGGCTTGTACTTAACTAATCGAACGCCACGCGGATAAACCGTTTTGCATAGCAGCACAGACGTTACACATGCTGCGCGCTTTAATGGGTCTTTGCGCATCACTCGCCCTGCGAACCATTGCTCTACCGAGTAACGACGCGCGTTGAATTCAGATTAAGCTTACCCAAGAGCAATCACGCGTATTGCATGGAGAGAAAGAAACATGAATAACGTACACCTTGATTCGCGACACGATAACGTGGGCTTGTCGGTGATTTTGTCGGCGGGCGTATTTGGTGGTGCGATGTTTCGTTCGGTGTTGACATCGATCGTGAGTTACATCGCTGCGGCGCTATTGTTGGGCTGTATAGCCAATCATGTGTATGCACAATCATGGCCAGTCAAACCGGTGAAGATCATCGTGCCGTACACACCAGGCGGTGTGAGCGATTTGTTTGCACGTTTGTTAGCGCAGCAGTTACAAGAATCGTTGGGGCAACCGTTTATCGTTGAAAACCGTCCGGGCGCGAGTCAAATGGTCGGCGCGGTTGCAGTGGCCCGTGCACCCGCCGATGGCTATACGTTTTTATTGGGAAGTACAACGAGCATGACGCTCAACGTGCATACGCAAAAGTCGATTCAATATGATCCGCTAAAAGATTTTGCGCCGGTGTCGTTGGCGATGACCATGCCTTTATTTTTGGTGATCAATCCATCGATTCCTGCCACGAATGTGAAAGAGTTGATTGCATTGCTCAAGGCGGCGCCGAATAAATACAGTTACGCATCGGTGGGTAATGGTAGTTCGCTACATTTAGCAGGCGAAATGTTTAAGACGCTCACCGGTACGCAAATGACACACATTCCATACAAGGGTTCGGCGCCAGGTATCGCGGATATTGTTGGTGGTCAGGTGAGTATGAGTTTTGATCCGGGCGCGTCTTCACTACCATCGGTCAAATCCGGAAAGCTACGCGCGTTGGCGGTGACCAGTGTGATGCGTTCGAGCGTGATGCCAGAGTTACCCACCGTCGCAGAAGCCGGTGTCCCAGGGTATGAGGCCACGATATGGTTTGGCATGCTCGCACCAGCAGGCACACCACCAGCGATTGTGCATCGGGTCTCTCAAGAAATGGGACGCTTGTTACGTCTACCCGCCAATCGTGATCGCTTTGCAGTGCATGCGGTTGAGCTCACACCCAATAGCCCAGAAGAGTTTGGCGCAATGATTCGCGCAGATATCAATAAGTACGCCAAGGTACTAAAGGATGCGGGCGTGCAGCCGGAGTAATGCGTTGAAAAGATGAGGGGGCGTGGGTGATTAACCCGCCATGGTGAGTCCGCCAGATACACTGATCACTTGGCCCGTGATGTACGCGGCTTCATCGGACGCAAGAAAACACACAATTCCCGGAATATCTTCAGGCTGACCAACACGCTTCATTGGAATGGCACGCACCAATGCGTCCATCACCTTTTGTCCGGCATCACCTTCGCCCGCAAAGCCGCGCAAAATCGGCGTGTCAGTCGGACCGGGACACACGACATTGACGGTGACGCCTTTGCGTGCCAATTCACGCGCCAGTGTTTTCGAAAAACTCAGGATGCCGCCTTTACACGCGGAGTACACCGATTCACCGGATGAACCGACGCGTGCGGCATCGGATGAAATATTGATCACACGACCCCGCCCTTGTTTCACCATCCCGGGGACCACAAGGTGATGCATATTGAGTGGCCCGCGTAAATTAATAGCGATGAGTTGTTCCCAATCGGCTGGATTCATGTCGATAAAATTTTGAAATCGATCCCAACCTGCGTTATTGACCAACACATCAATCTCACCGGCCTGCGCGAGCGCGGCTTGTGCTGCGCTGTAATCGCTAATATCGAATACCAGTGGTGTGCCTTGAATTGCTTGGGCCACGCGTTGTGCCGCTGCTGCGTCTCGATCGGCCACCATGACGTGCGCGCCCGCAGAGGCAAAGCGGGCGCAGAGTGCGGCACCAATGGCGCCGCCTCCACCGGTGATAAGTACACGTCGATCTTTGATTCCAAGCATGAGTCGTCCAATCCTTGTGTTAGCGGCCTTGAAAATTCGGTGCGCGTTTTTGTAAGAAGGCAGACACGCCTTCGCTGTAATCGTGGGTGTAACCGGCTTCGCGCTGCAACTGACCTTCGAGGGTGAGCTGGGCGTCTAGGGTGTTATTCACCGCGGCATAAATTGCTTGTTTCATTAACGCCAGTGCGCGGGTTGGTTGTTGCGCTAACTGACGACACAAGGCTTGCGCTTCATCTTGTAGCGTCGCGTCATCGCACACTTTCCAGATCAGCCCAATGCGCGCGGCCTCTTCAGCGGGTAATTTTTCTGCAAGCATGGCCAAGCCCATGGCGCGTGCGGTGCCCACCAAGTGCGGTAAAAACCATGTGCCACCCGAATCGGGGATCAAGCCGATTTTGGCAAACGCCTGCAGAAAAGCCGCTGACCGTCCGGCG
>CAWUMP010000052.1:0-12363 GCA_963923385.1 uncultured bacterium
GGCAGCGTCAGATGTGTATAAGAGACAGGTCTTACCCACTCCTGTCGGGCCGAGAAACAAAAACGATCCATACGGCCGATTGGGATCCGACAAGCCAGATCTGGAACGACGAATCGCGTCCGATACCAAACGCACTGCTTCATTTTGACCAATCACACGCTCGTGTAACTTGTCCTCCATCTTGAGCAATTTTTCGCGCTCACCTTGCATCATTTTCGACACTGGAATACCCGTGGCGCGCGACACCACTTCGGCAATCTCCTCGGCACCGACCTCCGTGCGCAGCAACTTTGCTTTGGGGGTGGTTGAACCTTTTTCGGTGGTCTCCACTTTCTTTAACTGCGCTTCGAGTTGTGGCAAACGACCGTATTGTATTTCTGCCAATTTATCGTACTGACCTTTACGCTGCAGTTCAGCCATTTGAGCGCGCAAGCGTTCAATTTCTTCTTTGATATGTGCGCTACCTTGAACTGCTGCTTTTTCTGATTTCCAGACTTCATCTAAATCAGAATATTCTTTACCAAGGCGTTTAATTTCTTCTTCAATGAGTGCCAAGCGTTTTTGCGAGGACTCATCCTTTTCTTTTTTCATCGCTTCGCGTTCGATCTTTAATTGGATCAAACGACGATCGAGCTTATCCATGACCTCTGGCTTGGAATCGATTTCCATTTTGATGCGCGATGCGGCTTCATCGATCAAATCGATGGCTTTATCGGGCAAGAAACGATCCGTGATGTATCGATGCGATAGCTCAGCGGCTGCAACAATGGCTGGGTCAGTGATATCCACCCCATGATGCAGCTCGTATTTTTCTTGCAGGCCACGCAAGATGGCGATGGTATCTTCAACCGACGGTTCGCCGACCAATACCTTTTGAAAACGACGCTCAAGCGCGGCATCTTTTTCGATGTACTTGCGATACTCATCTAAGGTCGTGGCGCCAACGCAATGCAACTCACCCCGGGCCAACGCGGGCTTGAGCATATTGCCGGCATCCATGGCACCCTCGGCCTTGCCCGCGCCCACCATGGTGTGGATTTCGTCGATGAACACAATGGTGGAACCTTCGTCTTGTGCAAGCTCTTTTAGTACGCTCTTTAAACGCTCCTCAAATTCGCCGCGATATTTTGCGCCGGCCAATAAGCTCGCCATGTCCAATGACAGCACGCGTTTATTTTTGAGTGTCTCGGGAACTTCACCGTTGACGATGCGTTGCGCCAAGCCTTCAACAATTGCAGTTTTTCCGACGCCAGGTTCACCGATCAATACCGGGTTGTTTTTTGTACGACGCTGCAGAATTTGAATACAACGCCGAATTTCGTCATCACGTCCAATCACGGGATCGAGTTTTCCAGCACGTGCGCGCTCAGTCAGATCTAGCGTGTATTTTTTGAGCGCTTCTCGATTGGATTCATCTGATTGTGATTGCACACGCTCTCCTCCACGCACGGCACTAATCGCTGCTTCTAACATCACCGGATTCAGGCCCGCATCTTTAAGTAACTTGCCAGTCGCTCCATTGTCTTGCACCGCAGCCTGTAGCAATAATTCAGACGCCACAAACTGATCACCGCGTTTGGCAGCCTCTTTATCGGCCACATTTAGTAAGTTGGTCAGCTCACGCGAGACGTGTACTTCGCCGGGCGTGCCTTCGACTTTGGGCAGCCGCGAGATCGCCTCATTGAGCGCTGTTTTTAATTTTGCGAGATTGCCACCCGCACGCTGCACGATGCCGCTGATCGAGCCATCGGCTTGTTCGAGCAGCGCGAGCAACACGTGCGGCGCTTCTATGTATTGGTGGTCTGCGGCTAGGGCGCGGCTTTGCGCGTCTGCGAGGGCTTCTTGTAATCGGGTGGTGAGTTTTTCGTAGCGCATGGCGCAATCTCCAAAAGAGCTTCGCCTATAAGTGGGGCAGAAAGACGCGCTTTCAAGCCCGCCACGACACTTGCTTTTTTACGTGATGCAGGTCGTTGTCATCACATCCTGCCTGTTTTTTATCGCGCCGTGTTGATACGGGTCAAATTTAGACGGCAATATCAGCTAGGCTAGGGCGCGATAGGTGATGAGCCCGAGGGCTGTTGCCATTAGTGAGCCCAAGAGATGTGCAGCGCTATGCGCTAACGCTGCACCATAGCGCGCCATTTCTAGTAGCTGAATCGATTCGGCAGAGAACGTCGAAAACGTGGTCAATGCCCCAAGAAACCCCGTCACGCATGCAAGCCGCCACTCGGGGGCCAACCCAGCATGTGAAGAAAAAAACGCTAACGCCAAGCCAATCAAATAGCCACCGCCCAAATTGGCCGTGAGCGTTCCCAAGGGCAACGCGGGATACAGCGGGTTCAACCACGTGCTGAGCGCCCAGCGCAACCACGCACCCAATACGGCACCCATACCAACTGCAAACAGCGCGAGCCCCGTCACGTGCTGCACTTTGTCGACACTGTGGTTGGTGCAACCGCCCAACGCGCCACTGCCGCGTCATCCACACTGCGTGCATCCACCCAGCGCGCCCCTTGTGGGGTGTCTTCTTTTTTCCAGAAAGGTGCCTGGGTTTTTAGAAAATCCATCATAAATTCGCAAGCCGCGAAGGCTTCTGCGCGATGCGCACTCGCCACGCCGACAAACACAATCTGTTCAGTTGGCGCTAACGCACCGACACGATGAATAATGGTGCAATCAAAAATCGACCAACGCTGACCCGCTTGCTCAGCAATCGCAGACAGTGCTTTTTCCGTCATACCGGGATAGTGCTCTAGCGACATGCGAGCGACTCCCGTGCCTTCATTCATATCACGCACGGTACCGATAAAAATTGCGACAGCACCGACTTGGGCATTATTTTTATGTAACGCAGCAATCTCAGCTGCAGTATCAAAATCGTGCGTCTGGACTGCGATCTTCATGCGTTAGCCGCCAGTCACAGGAGGGAAAAATGCAACTTCCGATCCGGCATGGATCGGTGTTTGCTCTTGCGCCATGGTCTGATCGACCGCAGCACGCAGTCGCGCACTGTCTACAAACGCCTCCTGCCAAACACCGCCGCGCGCAGCCAACAATTCGCGCAACGCCTGCACGGTCGTCACTTGCGCTGGCAAGGACAACGACTCGACGTTACAACCGAGTTTTTCGCGCAAGCTTGCAAAGTACAAAATCTGAATTGTCATGATTCACACCTACATATACTCAACGGCACAGTTCAGAGAAAGGAAGAAAACGCACGCGATCACCTGCATGCACCACTTGACTCGCTGGATTATCGACAAATCCATCGGCCCAAGCCGTTGAAGTGAGTACTGCAGAATCTTGCGTGGGATATAAATCTAATCCACCTTGTTCATTCCAGCGCGCACGCAAAAACTCACGACGCGTATCTGGTCGCAGCCAATCAAAATCTGCGCGCGCATCCAGCGCTTGTGGTGCGACACGTTGCACCCCTTGTGTCCGCAGTAAAAACGGACGTACAAAAATTAGGAAGGTCACAAACGAGGACACTGGATTGCCGGGCAAGCCAATAAATGCTGCGTTACCCACACGACCAAACGCTAAGGGACGGCCCGGCTTCATCGCGATCTTCCACATCAGCAATGAGCCCTCTGCTTCGACAGCCGGTTTGATGTGATCTTCTTCCCCAACGGACACACCACCCGAGGTGACGATGAGATCATTCTCCGCAGCTGCACGACGCAACACCTCACGCGTTGCATCTAACCGATCGGGGACGATGCCGTAATCAGTGACATCGCAACCAAAGCTGCGCGCCAAACCATTTAGGGTAAAGCGATTCGAGTTGTAGATACGTCCGGGTGGCAATGGCTCACCCGGCATCACCAATTCATCACCGGTAAAAAATAATGCAACACGTACACGTCGATGCACTGGTAAGTTTGCGATGCCAACAGAAGCTGCTAGCCCGGTGTCTTGGGCGCGTAATCGCAAGCCCGATTGCAAGATCACGCTACCGGTTTGGATATCAGCCCCACGGCGGCGAATCCATTCTTCTGGCTGCGGATGCTTACGTACCAACACATGATCACCCTCAGTGGCACAAAACTCTTGCATCACCACGGCATCGGCACCGACAGGAATTGGCGCACCGGTAAAAATTCTTGCTGCTGTGCCTTGGGCTAAGGGCGTGCCCACTGCACCTGCAGCGATACGCTGCGCCACACGTAACCGTGTATCTGCATGGCTGAGATCTGCCAAACGCACGGCATAACCATCCATGGCCGCGTTATCCATCGGCGGCACATCCATGCTCGAGGTTTGCGCTTGGGCTAACACGCGACCCGTGGCTTGCAACGTCGGGATGGTTTCAATATCAGCCACTGGACGTGCGCCAGCAAGCAACACATCCAAGGCCTCATCGACACTCAATAAACCTTTGTTCATTTGATCTTTAAATAATCCAAAATAAATACAGCGATCGCTGCATCGTCATTCAAATTTAATACGGGTAGCGACCCTGGTTGCTGCAATAGCGCTTGTCGATCAGTGGCAAGTCCAACGATATGCGTGTCTTGTTGATGCAATAACGGCGCATCCGTTTGCGCCCGATGTACTTCAAGCTTAGGAATCGGCTGAAACTTAAACCCCTCTACCAATAACAAATCGCACGGTGAAAAGTGTTGCACCTGCTGTTCAAAACTCGGCTCAGGCTCGCCACGCAATTCATGCATCAAGACCCAGCGTCGCGAAGAGCTCACCATCACTTCAGTGGCACCCGCGTGGCGATGACGGTACGAGTCTTTACCCGGCTGATCAACATCAAACGTGTGATGCGCATGCTTCATCAACGAAACCTTCAGCCCACGCGCCCGAAAGCGTGGGATCAGTTTCTCGATCAACGTGGTCTTACCACTCCCCGAATAGCCTGCAAAGCCAAAGGTTTTCATTTGCGGATTTTATCAGCCGCACGCATCGGTCGGGGCATAACATCGCGCAGACCAAGCAGTGATTGCCTATTGCGCCTTGTCTTGAGCAAAATCGATGTGTTCGGTGCTGTACACCGCAAATCGACCAGGCGCGACCTCGTGCACTTGCATCGGCACGCCATACAAGGCGTGTAATGCGGCCGGTGTTAAAACCGCGCTTGGTGGACCCAAGGCTTGTAAGCGACCCGCTCCAAGCAACGCCACACGATCAGCCAAAGCCAAGGCCTGCGCAGGATCGTGCGTTGAGCACAACACCCCCACGCCCGCTTTGGCTAGTCGGCGAATCTGCTGGAGAACCAGCCACTGGTTGGCGATGTCCAAACTTGCCGTCGGTTCATCCATCAGCAGCAACGAAGCACCTTGCGCAAGCGCGCGCGCAATCAACACCAGTTGTCGTTCACCACCAGAAATTTCGGCATAACGAGCCTGTGCCAAAGGCGTGAGCTTGAGTTGATCAAGCGCTGCAGCCACTGCCGCTGCATCTGCGCGCGTCGGACCAGTCCAAACACCACGATGTGAAAGACGTCCCATCTGCACCAACTCGTGTACGCGAAACGCAAACTCACCGATCGTTGCTTGCGGTACATAGGCGATATGTCGGGCGCGTTGTTGCGCGGTCATTTGAGAAAGTGTTTGCCCAAACAGTTTGACGACACCCGCGCAGGGTGGCGCAACCCCAAGCAATGTGTTGAGTAGCGTCGTTTTGCCGCTGCCGTTTGGTCCCAACAAACACACCACCTCACCCAAATTGAGTGTGAGATTGATCTGACTTGCCACCACATGACCTCGGTAACCGATACTCAATGCGTCGGCTTGCAGGCCCATTGATAACGCAGCCTCATGCCGCGTTGTGTCCGATGACTCAGAAAAAAAAGACCACGCCACGATTCAATTCCCGTACCGATGATGGCGTAATAAAAGCCATAAAAAAATTGGTGTCCCCACCAACGCAGTGAACACCCCCAACGGCAGCTCCACCGACCCGAGGGACCGCGCGCAGGTGTCGACCATTAATAAAAACCCGCCACCCAAGACGAGCGATGCAGGCAATACACGGGCAAATGCAGCCCCCACCAATAAGCGCGCCATATGCGGAATAATCAGCCCCACCCATCCAATCATGCCAGCAACCGAGACGCCAGCCGCAGTGAGTAAGGTGGCAGCAATCATGGTGAGCACACGCACCGGCACAACAGCCACACCCAGCGATGCGGCTTGCGCCTCACCCATCGCCAACGCATCGAGCCGATCGCGTTGCGTCCACAACAACAACACACTCAGTGCACTGGGCCACACCAACCAAATGAAGTCGCGCGGATCCACTGAGGACAAACTTCCAAGCAACCAAAACGTCATGGCCGGCAGTTGCTGTTGCGGTTCAGCAAAGTACGTGAGCATGGCCACACCCGCGCCGAGCAACGCACTGATGGCCACACCACACAGCACCAACACCACTGTCCGGTGATGACGATCAATCGCTGCAGCCACCGCATAGGCCAGTAACACCGCTAGCATGCCGCCAATAAAGGCAAACGCTTGAATCATCCAAGCCTCGCGCGCTAAAAAAATACCCGCGACTGCACCTAAGGCAGCGCCAGAGGACACACCCAACAAGTCGGGCGAAACCAATGGATTACGAAACAAACTTTGATACGCTGCGCCGGCCGCGGCAAGGCCCGCGCCAATCAACAAGGCCAGTCCGATACGCGGTCCACGCACTTGCAAAATGAGTTGCGACAACCCAGCGTCAACGATCGATGGATAGCCAAAGAGTGCGTTGGATAACACCTGCCCCACCGCGACTGGCGTTGCCGGGTAATGCCCCACGGCAAAGGCCAACAGCGTGCACGCAATGAGCCCGAGCATTGCAACCAACCCGTACCATGGATGACGCCGATTGCTGACCATTTAAAAAATCAAATCCGCGTTGACAGACAAACGACGCAAGGTCATCTCCATACAGCCTCACCTTGCAAAAACGCCCGCGCTTCACTCGAGCTGGGTTGCGAGAAAAACGTATCCATCGCCGTGTGTTCTGTTATTTTTCCGGCGTGCATGAACAACACTTCATCGCCTAGGCGCCTGGCTTGCGCTAAGTTGTGCGTTACCAGCACCACCTTGGTTCCTGCAGCATCAAATGCACGAATCACGGTTTCAATTTCGTGGGTGGCCTGCGGATCCAAGCTCGAGGTTGGTTCATCTAAAAATAACACCTCCGGTGATAACGCCCACACCCGTGCGAGTGCCACGCGCTGCTGTTCACCACCAGAAAGTAAACGCGCAGGTCGAGCAGCAACATGCGCCAAGCCAACAGTGTTTAATGCATCCATGGCTTGCACTAAACGCTGTTGCCGCGGCACACCGGCTAAGGCCAACGCATAAGTAATGTTATCGAGTGCAGACCGACGCAATAACACGGGGCGCTGAAACACCATTGCTTGCCGGTGCCGTACTTGTATGGCGTTTATCGCGTTCCAATGTACCGCGCCCGCGGTCGGCTGCAATAACCCATGCAGCAAACGTAACAACAGACTTTTTCCAGCGCCATTGGCGCCCAATACCACGGTAGTCCGCCCCGCCTCCAGCGTGAACGATAACGGTCCCAACACACAACGATCGGCCGTATCAAAACGTAGCGACTCGGCACGTAATGGCAAAATCGATTTGGGGGCCGTGTTGCTTCTGTTTGCACTCATCCGTAGCGCCTTTGAGCCACATACTTGAGCGTGTGTGCTGTGGCGTTTAATGCCAGCACAAGCAGAATCAACACCATCCCCAAACACAGCGCGAGCGGTAGATCACCTTTAGAGGTTTCCAGCGCAATGGTGGTGGTCATCACACGCGTAACGCCGTCGATGTTGCCACCAACAATCATCACCGCGCCCACTTCGGCCAACGCGCGACCTAAGCCAGCGAGCAACGCGGTCAGTAACGAAAAACGAATATCCCAAACTAAGGTCAGCGCTGCACGCAAGCCCTCGGCGCCAAGTGAACGTAATTGTTCTTCGTACGTCAGCCACGCATCTTCAACCGCTTGTCGGGTTAACGCGGCAATGATCGGCAAAATTAACAGCGTTTGCGCAACCACCATGGCACTGGGGGTAAACAGTAATCCCAACGTTCCCAAGGGACCTGCGCGCGATAATAGTAAATACACCAGTAGCCCAACCACCACCGGCGGCAGTCCCATCATCGCATTTAAAAATACCTCAAGCGCTCCACGCCCTGGAAAGCGCATGACCGCAACCGCTGCCCCCAACGGCACACCAAACAGACTTGCAATACCGACGGCCGAGAGACTCACGGCCAAGCTGAGCAGGCAAATCTCTCCGACGCGCGTATCACCAGAAAACAGTAACTGCACAGCGGCCCATAGGGCTTCAGTCATAGCAAACGTGCGCGCAATCACGCAGAGAAAGACAAGATGCCGATGATATCCTGACAAGCACTGCAACACCCAGATGCCATGACTCAGCACTTGCGCTATTTCGCTCTCATACGACGGCAACACCAACGCGGCTGGCTCAGCCTGATCCTCTGTCTCGCCACTGGGTTATGCCTCGCCCAAACGACCCGCGCGCCCTCAGTCACTCTCACGCAACCCTTACCTGGCGGTACGGCACCCTTACGGGTGTTTGCGGCCGCAAGCGTAAAAGACGTCCTCGAGGTAATTGCTAAGGATTACACCGCACAGGCCAAACCAGGGATCACCATCGTCAGCGCTTCTAGCGCAGCGTTAGCTAGACAAATTGATGCGGGTGCACCTGCTGATATTTTTATTTCTGCTGATTTCGAGTGGATGGACTATCTACAAACACGCGATCGATTGCAGCGCGGAACGCGCTTTGATCTCGCAGGCAATCGCTTGGTCCTCATTGCGCCAAGTCAGCGACCCATCAATATCAAACTCGTACGTGGGGTCAACCTGGTTGCACTGCTCGGACCCAATGGACGACTAGCGATGGCCGATCCACAGCATGTACCCGCTGGAAAATACGCCAAAGCGGCGCTCGAACAGCTCGATGCTTGGACTGCGCTCAGCACCCGTTTGGCCCCTGCAGAAAATGTGCGCGTTGCAATGAATTTTGTAGCTCGGGGCGAATCCCCATTAGGCCTCGTCTACGCCACCGATGCACTGGCTGAACCACGGGTGCATATTGTGGCTTCAGTGGATCCGCAATTACATCCAGCGATTGTCTATCCGGCTGCGGCACTGAAAAATTATCACGATGGGACGATCGAATTTCTTGGCTATTTACGCAGTCCTTCTGCACGCAAACGTTTCAACACAGCAGGCTTTAGCTCGGTAGACTAATACGATGTTGACGCTCACACCCACCGAACTCGACATTGTCACGCTGAGTATCAAAATCGCGTGCTGGAGCACGCTTGGTAGCTTGCCAGTGGCCATGACACTCGCCGTTGTTCTTGCACGCACGCAGTTTTTTGGTAAAGCGCTACTCGATGGCGCGGTACACCTCCCACTCGTGCTGCCACCCGTCGTGATTGGTTATGTGTTGTTACTCGCATTGGGACGCCAAGGCATCATCGGTGAATTTCTCGAGACACATTTCGGCATCGTGTTTGCGTTTCGTTGGACCGGTGCTGCACTCGCCAGTGCGTTGATGGGCTTACCGCTGGCCGTTCGCGCGATACGTCAATCCATTGAGTCGGTTGACCCACGCATTGAAGCAGCCGCGCACACCCTCGGTGCCAATCGGCTCTGGGTGTTTTGTACCATCACCTTGCCGCTGATTCTTCCTGGCGTGCTCAATGGGGCAGTGCTTGCCTTTGCGCGTAGCCTTGGTGAGTTTGGCGCCACCATCACTTTTGTCTCAAATATTCCGGGCGAAACCCAGAGTGTGCCGCTCGCCATTTACAGCCTCACTCAATCGCCCGGCGGCGATGCGCAAGCGCTACGCTTATGTGGGATATCGATCATCCTGTCGTTGGGTGCGCTGATTTTTTCGGAATATCTATCGCGAAAATTAAAGCAGCGTATTTACGGTCATGCTTGAACTTGAATTGACGCACGCGATCGATGCGCTGACCTTGCGTCTCAGTTTACGGGCGGGAACAGGCATTACCGCATTGTTTGGACGCTCTGGCTGCGGCAAAACGACTGCGCTGAACTTAATTGCTGGCTTACTGACGCCACGCAGCGGACGCATTGTGTTGAATTCACGCGTGCTGTTTGATTCCACCGCGCATATCCATGTACCTGCGCATCAGCGACGAATTGGCTACGTATTTCAAGACGCGCGACTATTTGCGCACTTGAGTGTGCAACAGAACCTTCGCTATGGTCAGCTGTTTAATCGGCACGCGCCATCGCACATTCTGTTTGATGATGTTGTTGCATTACTTGATCTGGCGGGATTACTGCGCCGACGTCCGCATCATCTTTCAGGCGGCGAAGCTCAGCGCGTGGCGATTGGCCGCGCGTTACTGGCGCAACCCGAGCTGCTGTTAATGGACGAGCCACTGTCCGCCCTAGATGCACATCGACGCGGAGAAATTCTGTATTACATCGAACGCCTGCGCGATGAAATACGGTTGCCGATCATCTATGTGAGCCACGCGATCGAAGAAGTCGTCCGCTTAGCTGATCAAATGGTGTTGTTGTCTGATGGTGAAATCGCAGCCAGCGGCCCAGTATGCGAAGTCATGAGCCGCATCGAACTGCGCCGCATGGTGGGTCGCTATGAAGGGGGGGCAGTCATCGAGGCCACTGTCCGTACGCAAGATCTCGCCAGCGGCTTAGCCCAGTTGGCATTTGACGGTGGTGTACTACGCGTACCCGATGTGGATGCCTTGGTTGGGGCAAGCGTTCGTGTTCGGATTCGGGCACGGGATGTATCGATTGCGCTCAGCGCACCGGCTGGGATCAGCATGCTCAATTGTTTACCGGGTCGTATTACCGAAATTAGCGATGAATCTGGCACCAGCGTAGACGTGCGCATCGAAGTCGGTCAGACTGCAGTGATTGCACGTGTGACGCGTTATTCCGTCGCGCAGTTAGATCTACACGTCGGGCAATCCGTGTTTGCGCTCATCAAAGCCGTTTCACTCGATCGACACAGCACGGGATTTGCATAAACAATGTCGCAAGAAATATTCAGCATCACGCACGCAGTCACGCACTGACAATACACCTTCACCGGCATCCGAAAGGCGGGCATGGAACCGACGCAACCGTTGAGCGCACCGCAATCGGTGAGTTTTTCGCAGGCCTTACGTTTCTGGCTCAAGCTTGGCTTGGTGAGTTTTGGCGGGCCGGCTGGTCAGATCGCCATCATGCACACCGAGCTTGTAGAGCGACGTCGTTGGATTTCTGAAGCGCGCTTTTTACACGCACTGAATTACTGCATGCTCCTACCTGGCCCAGAGGCACAACAATTGGCCACGTATATCGGTTGGCTGATGCATCGCACCTGGGGAGGCATTGTGGCGGGCGGATTGTTTGTATTGCCGTCACTATTTATTCTGATTGCACTCAGTTGGATTTATTTGCGCTGGGGTGAACAACCGATCATTGCTGGCTTGTTGTACGGTATCAAGCCAGCCGTTGTGGCCATCGTGCTTGCAGCCGCATGGCGGATTGGACAACGCGCACTCAAACATCCCGCACTTTGGCTGATTAGCGCGGCAGCATTCATTGGATTGCACTTCCTGCAGCTACCGTTTCCACTGATTATTTTTGTTGCAGCTTTGGTTGGCGCGGTCGGAGGAAAAATTTTTCCCTCGGTGTTTTCTACTTCGAGTCACCACACAACGGGTCAACACACACACGCGCCTGCATTGATTGATGATCACACGCCAACTCCACCGCACGCCCAGTTTCGCTTTGCACGTTTTATACAACTCTTGTGTGCGGGTCTTGCGCTGTGGGCAATTGCCATGGGTGGCTGCGTTGCGCTTTGGGGTTGGCAAGGCACGCTATCGCAAATGGCGTGGTTTTTTACTAAAGCAGCCTTACTCACCTTCGGTGGCGCCTATGCCGTGTTGCCTTATGTCTATCAAGGTGCCGTTGAACAGTTTCATTGGTTAACCGCTGCACAAATGATGGACGGTTTGGCCTTAGGAGAAACCACACCAGGACCATTAATTATGATCGTGGCGTTTGTTGGTTTTGTGGGTGGTTGGGGACAAGCGTTGTTTGGTGCAGAGCACGTCTTCTTGGCAGCAGCGTTGGCGGCAAGTATCGCCACGTTCTTTACGTTCTTGCCTTCGTTTATTTTTATTCTTGTGGGCGGACCGCTCATCGAATCCACCCACGGACAACTGCGCTTTACTGCGCCACTGACTGGTATTACCGCTGCCGTGGTCGGCGTGATCGTGAGTCTGGGCGTGCTGTTTGCGATGCATCTTTTTTGGCCGCCAGGGCTGTCTCTTATACACATCTCCGAGCCCACGAGACCAGAGAGGATCT